>USNC01000321.1 GCA_900555915.1 uncultured Porphyromonadaceae bacterium
AGATCGCTCAGTGTCTCGTGGGCTCGGAGATGTGTATAAGAGACAGGTTCAATATCCGCAGCCGGTGTGTCCGCCCAAAACGCACCTTTCACTGAAGTGGCGACCTCTGAGATCAAGAGCCACAACGATAATCCTTGGGGACTCGTATATGACAATCCCATTGCCGAAAATGTGGCTGGACAGGTCAATATCCACCCAATACAGTATGACCTCAACGGACTTAAAATCGCAGCCAACGTATATACACCCGCAGGTTATGACCCCTCGAAAAAATACCCGGCAATCGTTGTGGCACACCCCAACGGAGGTGTGAAGGAACAGGTTTCTGGCTATTACAGCCAGCTTATGGCGGAAAAAGGATACATCTGCCTCGCTTTCGATGCCGCATATCAGGGAGCAAGTGAGGGTATTCCGCGCCAGAAGGACATACCGGCAAACCGTATCGAGGACATCCATCGTGCAGCTGACGTTCTCGCGCAATACCCCGGCGTGGATGCCGACCGCATGGGCATACTCGGAATATGCGGAGGTGGCGGCTACACTCTCGCCGCCGCCCAGACCGACAAGCGTTTCAAGGCTGTCGCGACCCTCAGCATGTTCAACTCAGGACTTGTGCGCCGCAACGGATTTCTCGACACCCAGATAAACACCGTTCAGGAACGTCTTGCCGATGCCTGCGCCGCCCGTCAGCGCGAGGCCGTGACAGGCGAACCCGAATATATCGGCGACATGAGCGGTATGACACCCGAGCAGGCTGCCAAACTGCCCTTCGACCTCTACCGCGATGGTTATGACTACTACATCGTCAACTATGCTCATCCCAACTCCACTTTCAAATATACCAAAAGCAGCCTGATGGATCTGATGGGCTTTGATGCGTCGGAAGGCATGCACCTTATCTATCAGCCTCTGTTGATGATTGCGGGCAGCGTCGCCGACACGTTCTACATGACCGAGCATTGCTTCAGCAACGCCACGGGCACACAGGACAAGGAGATGTTCCTCGTGCCGGGAGCCACTCATATAAGAACCTACTATGTACCTGAATATGTACAGCAGGTTGTGGGAAAACTGACCGAGTTCTTTGCAAAAAAATTGTGAATCTGTAATGTTGGTTATCAATACAGTATTTATGGTTAAGATAGTTGCATGGTAATGTGCTACTTTTGCATCATCCAAAATAAGATTCGCATGAAAAAAGAAGTTATGATATTGACCGGAGCCGGTCAGATAGGCATGGCGATAGCCCGACGTTTAGGCTACGGCATGAAGATTGTCGTTGGCGACCGCAGCCTTGACAATGCCAAGGCTATATGCTCCACGATGAACAACGCCGGATTTGATACTGTGCCGTTTGAGATGGACTTGTCAAGCCGCGAGTCAATTCTTGCGTTAATCGCCGAGGCTCAGAGATATGGCGAGATTTCAATGCTCGTCAATGCTGCCGGAGTATCGCCCAGTCAGGCACCCATAGAAACGATACTTCATGTTGACCTCTACGGTACAGCGGTGCTTCTTGAAGAAGTCGGCAAGGTAATAAAACCGGGAGGGACGGGCGTGACCATCTCCAGCCAGAGCGGACACCGTATGCCCGCCCTTACACCGGAACAGGACCGACAGCTTGCCATGACTCCGACTGAGGAACTGCTGTCGCTCGATATGCTCCAGCCGGAGAATATAAAAGACACACTCCATGCCTACCAGATGGCGAAACGCTGCAATGTGAAGCGCGTGATGGCTGAGGCCGTGAAATGGGGAGAACGCGGAGCACGCATCAACTCCATCTCTCCCGGCATAATCGTCACTCCGCTTGCAATCGACGAGTTCAACGGGCCGCGTGGCGACTTCTATAAAAACATGTTTGCCAAGTGCCCTGCCGGGCGACCCGGCACAGCCGACGAAGTGGCTAATGTAGCCGAACTGCTTATGCGTCCTCAGGGTGCATTCATAACCGGTGCCGACTTCCTGATTGACGGAGGAGCCACAGCATCATATTTTTACGGACCACTTAACCCAAACGCAAAATGAAAAGACCATACATAGTGTGCCACATGGTGGCTTCAATCGACGGACGTATCGACTGCTCGATGGTGGACAAAATCAGCGGTGACGAATATTACGAAACCCTTGAGAAACTCGACTGTCCGACACAGCTTGAAGGACGTGTGACTATGGAACATTACAATGCACGGAAGGAACTGTTCATAGCCAACGATCCCACACCATTCGGCATGACATCGGTCTATAAAGCCGTTGACTCGGACGAATACACGGTGGCGGTTGACACTCACGGTCGCTTGCGCTGGCCCGCTTCTGAAATTGACGGTGTGCCCCTCGTCTGCATAGTGAGCGAACAGGTGTCGCAGGAATATTTTGAAATGCTCAAAAATCAGAGCATATCATATATCTGCATTGGTCGTGAGGCAATAGACTTGCCCAAGGCGATGGAAATTCTGTATGAGGAATTTGGAGTCAAGCGCATGGCAGTTCTCGGCGGAGGACACATCCTGTCTCTT
>USNC01000322.1 GCA_900555915.1 uncultured Porphyromonadaceae bacterium
TACACGCGTAAGATCGTCGGCAGCGTCAGATGTGTATAAGAGACAGATTGCAGGTGCCGGAGAAGTCGGCTCGCATCTCGCGAAGATGCTCAGCAATGAGAATCAGGACATCATAGTGATCGACAGCGATCAGGAAAAACTTGACAACCTTGATTCGCACTATAATCTGATGACCCTCAACGGGTCAACGTCCTCTTTTGAAGCCATGCGCAGCGCCGGCATCAACAGGGCTGACCTATACATAGCGGTCACGCCCTACGAAACCCGCAACATCGCGTCGTGCGCCATAGCGAAGCATCTGGGGGTGAAGAAAACTGTAGCGAGGATCGACAATTACGAGTTTCTCAAACCCGAGAACCGGAAGATACTCAAAGATCTCGGCATAGACACTCTGATTTATCCGGAATTCGTGGCTTCCCAGGCCATAGACCTGTCACTCTCCCACAACTGGGCCCGCTATTGGGCAGAACTCGGCAACGGGCAGTTGAATCTGATAGGCGTGAAAATTCGCAGCAATTCGCAACTATGCGGACTTAAACTTAAAGACATGCCGGTCTCGGCCCACCATTTCCACGTGTCAGCGATAAAGAGGAATGCGGAGACGGTGATCCCCGGCGGCAACGACACAATCGAAGACAACGATATCGTCTACTTCATAACCACACCGGAGTATGTGGAGGAAGTACGCGAGTTATGCGGAAAGAAACTCAGAGACATCGACAAGGTCATGATAATGGGCGGAAGCCAGATAGCGCTGCGCTTCTGCCATGACTTCCACGACAAGTACGATATACTCATCATCGACATAAACCGCGACCGGTGCGAATACCTCGCCACCGAACTTCCGGATGTGGAAGTTGTGAACGGCGACGGGCGCGATGTAGAGGTGCTCAGGGAAAACAACGTGTATCAATACGATGCATTCGTGGCCCTGACAAATCAATCGGAAACGAATATACTCTCCTGCCTCACAGCGAAAGATTTCGGAGTGGCCAAGACCATCGCAGATGTGGAGAACCTTCAGTTCTACAGTCTTGCGGAAAATCTCAACATAGGGCATTCCATCAACAAGAAACTCATGGCCTCGTCGAGCATTTTCCAGATACTGCTTGATTCTGATGAATCCAACTCGAAGTTTCTGGCGCTGACCGATGCCGAAGTATGCGAACTCGTGGTCAAGGAAAAGGCCAAAATCACGAAATCTCCCGTCAGAGACCTGCACCTGCCATGGGGCATGACACTTGCCGCCCTCATCCGCGACGGACAAGCCGAGCTGATCGGCGGCAATACCCACATCATGGCCGGAGACCATGTGGTGGTCTTCTGCCTTTCCGGTACCATATCAAAGATAGAAAAGTGGTTCAATTGAAAACGAAACATAACGCATACATCAATATCCGTATGCTGCTCAGAGTGATAGGCTGGCTGCTTATGGTGCTCTCGGGCTTCATGGTGATTCCGCTCGTCACGTCGCTGATCTATGAAGACTCGCAGACCATGCCAATCCTGATATCGATGGGAATCACCGTGGCATCTGCGTTTCTGATGATGAGCATCAAGCCAAGAAGCCGTGAGATGGGGAAACGCGAGGCAATCCTGCTCACCGCACTCACATGGGTGATACTGTCGCTCTTCGGTATGCTTCCTTTTCTTCTCTACGGTTCGCATCCAAGTGTGACCAACGCCTTTTTCGAGACCATGAGCGGATTCACCACCACCGGACTCTCCGTGCTCGATTCGGTCAAGGTGCTTCCACATTCGATGCTTCTCTGGCGCTGTCTGCTGCAATGGATAGGCGGACTCGGCATCATACTCTTCACCCTTGCGGTGATACCTATGCTCAACAACAAGGGAGGCATGCTGATGTTTAATGAAGAAGTGACCGGCATAACCCACGACAAGATACGTCCGCGCGTGAGCAACACAGCGAAATCGCTCTGGGGGATATACATAAGCCTGACTCTGCTCTGCATCATCCTGCTCTGGCTGACGCGCATGAACCTTTTTGAAGCCATATGCCATGGTCTCTCCACCGTATCGACAGGTGGATTCTCCACCACCGACATGCACATCCACGAGTGGAACAGTCCCTACATCATAATCATTCTCACAGTATTCATGTTTGTAGGCGGCATCAACTTCAACCTTATCTATATCGGCATCATGGGCAATTTCCGCAAACTTTTCAGCAATGACGCCTTCAAGTGGTTCTGCCTCGTGATACTGGCCGGCTTCTGTGTCTTCTTCCTGTCGATGCTGAAGAAGGACATGATCCACAATTGGCAAGACGCAATTCTTACACCTCTTTTCCAAAGCGTGGCCATAATAACGTCGACGGGACTTGTGGTGCCTGACTTCGAGGCATGGGGGTCGCTGTCATATCTTGTCATGATCATCTTCATGGCGGTGGGAGGATGTGCCGGCAGCACATCCGGCGGAGCGAAAATCGACCGGTTCATCATACTCTACAGATTCTGTCTCTTATACACATCTCCGAGC
>USNC01000323.1 GCA_900555915.1 uncultured Porphyromonadaceae bacterium
GATGTGTATAAGAGACAGAAAGAGGCAGGTGGATGAGCTTACTGCATCGCACCGCTCAACCCGCTACCCTTGCTTCGGTCAAGATCTGGGGGGATTCACGGGGAGCTGGTCGTGCAGGACTCATCCGGGTGCAAAATTACAACTTTTTTCCGACCCGGCCAAATGTTTTAACGTTTTTTTCGTCTTTGCTTCTGGCGGGGCTGGTTGCGTCCGTGGTTTTTCTTTTCGGGACGGATAGGGCGGTTGGGGTTGCCGTCGTCTGAAAGGAGTGCGAAATCAAGCTGCTTCTTGTCGAGATCGGCGCGCGCCACCTGCACCTTCACCCGGTCGCCGAGGGTGTATTTGCGATGGGTCTTCCGTCCGGTGAGACAATAATTCTTCTCATCATAGTCGTAATAATCGTCGGCGAGGTCGCGGACCGGCACCAGGCCCTCACACAGATTCTCACTCAACTCGACATATACGCCCCACTCCGTGACGCCGGATATGACACCGTCGTAGACCTGACCCAGGCGGTCTTTCATATACTCGACCTGCTTATAGCGTATGGATGCGCGCTCGGCATTTGCGGCCAGCTGCTCCATGTCGGAAGAATGCTTGCACTGCTCCTCCACTTTCAGTTTGTCGGCCGAGCGTCCGCCGTCGGCATAACGCTGCAGAAGGCGGTGGACCATCATGTCGGGGTAGCGGCGAATGGGAGAGGTGAAGTGCGTGTAGAAAGGCACGGCGAGGCCGTAGTGCCCCACATTTGCGGTGGTGTAAACGGCTTTGGCCATGGAGCGGATGGCGAGCATGGAGAGCATTGTCTCCTCTCCCCTTCCCTTCACGTCGCGCAGCATACGGTTGAGACTCTTGTTGACCTCGGTGCTCCTGCCCTCGGCGTTGATCTTGAAGCCGAAGCGCGAGGCTATGCTGCTGAGATTGGAGAGTTTGTCGGCATCAGGGGTGTCGTGCACACGATAGACGAAAGTCTTGGCTTTCTTGCGCGGCGGCACCTTGCCTATCTTCTCGGCCACGGCAATGTTGGCGAGAAGCATGAACTCCTCGATGAGTTTGTTGGCGTCTTTCGACTCCTTGAAATATACACTTATGGGGCGTCCGGTCTCGTCGATGTCGAAGCGCACCTCGGCGCGGTCGAACTCGAGGGCGCCGTTGTCGTAGCGACGTTTGCGGAGCTGCTTTGCGAGCCCGTTGAGGACATTGATCTCGGTGGCGAAATCCCCCTCACCTGTCTCTATGCGCTGCTGCGCCTCCTCGTAGGTGAAGCGGCGGTCGCTCCTGATCACAGTGCGTCCGATCCTGGAATTGACCACATTTGCCTGGGCATCCATCTCGAAAATGGCCGAGAAGGTGAGTTTCTCCTCATCAGGGCGCAGGGAGCAGATACCGTTGCTGAGATGCTCGGGAAGCATCGGGATGGTGCGGTCGACGAGATATACGGAGGTGGCGCGGTTCTGGGCCTCCTTGTCGATGACGCAGCCCGGGGTGACATAATGTGTCACGTCGGCGATATGGACCCCGACCTCATAATTGCCGTTGGCCAGCACCCGGATGGAGAGCGCGTCGTCAAAGTCCTTGGCATCCTTGGGGTCGATGGTGAAGGTAGTGATCTCACGGAAGTCCTCTCGCTTCGCCACTTCCTCCGGAGTGATTCCGGCGCCGATCCTGTCGGCGGCCTTCTCCACGTTTTCCGGATATTTGTAAGGGAGTCCGAATTCGGCGAGGATGGCGTGCATCTCCGCATTGTTCTCGCCTTTGCGGCCGAGAATGTCCACCACCTCACCGCGCGGGCACATCTCCTCATCTTTCCAGACGGTGATTCTCGCGATTGCCTTGTCGCCATCCTTACCACCCTTGAGCCGGTTGCGGTTGAGGATTATGTCGGCGGCGATATATTTTGAGTCGGGCACGAGCCGGGCCACATTGCGGTCTACCTTGAGTTCGCCGATAAAGACCTGGTCCTTTGCCTCGAGAATCTCAAGCACCTGCGCTTCCGGCTCCACTCCTTTGCGTGCGGCCGAGATCATCACGCGGACCTTGTCGCCGTTGAGGGCATGCATGGAGTTGCGCTCCGCCACCATTATCTGCTCGTCGTCGATGAGCACCGCGTTCTTGCCGTTTGAGCGGCGTATGAATATGCCGGTGTTTTCGGTGCCACGGTTGGCCGGGGCCTTGTATCTGCCGAGACCCACTTCCTGAATCACGTCGCTGGCAGCGAGTTCATCAAGCAGATTGATCACATCCATGTGGAATTCCTTAGCATCGATGGCGTAGGCTATCTGTTTATAGTTGAATGCCTGCCGGTTTTCTTTTTCCAAGAAAGCCAGTATCTTTTCCTGTAGTTCCGTCTTGCGCATTCTTTTCGACGGACGCGAGGATGAGTTTCTTTTCATAGTCTTTTATTTGATTCGGGATCTCCAATTCGCCGGGAAGACGGGAATCCCTTGATTGATGCGAATGTTAAACTATATAATTATAACATATTTTGGGAATAATAT
>USNC01000324.1 GCA_900555915.1 uncultured Porphyromonadaceae bacterium
CTCAGTGTCTCGTGGGCTCGGAGATGTGTATAAGAGACAGGGCTTATTATACCGTAGGTTTCGTAATGATTGACAAAACTTCAGAAGCAGACATTCCATACTGCTCCGCTATGGCTTCAGCGGGAATACCCATGGCATGCATTATATTGATACTGTTGATCCGTTCTTTTTCAATACCTTTTTCAATACCTTTTTCAATACCTTTTTCAATACCTTTCCCTATACCGGCGTCTACGCCTTTGGAATAAGAGGCGCGGGCCGCTGTTTCTACTGCATCAAGAGTGTCTACATACTTTTGATAGGACTCTCCATATGCCACGATGTCTTCAGCAGCCATATTTCTTATTTCGGATTCTTTAAAGAGATCGTCGAACTCTCCGCTACGGTATGCTTTTGATTCTTTGTCCATAGTATGCATGTTTTTAATAAGAAACAATATTTTGTCGTAATCAGTTTTGCAGTCTTCCCATTTATCTTTCGTATCGACAAGATGGATAAACATCATCCTGACTAAATCCGAATATATTTCATGGGTATGTATGTCCATAAGCCTGACATCATGCAGTCCACTCCTCGTCATGTGAGGAAAATGAAAATCCACCAGAAATATCGTGTACACCGGTTTCAGATCATAGTTCCATCCTTTTTTACCCTGCAATCCGATTCCGGTACATTCATAAAACACAGATCTGTTTTCGAAAAGACTATGGTAGACCTGCTGCATCTCCAAAATAATATGTTGCTTCTCATCAGGTGTGGTGCAATAGATATCGTATACTATTCTTTTGCCATCCTTGTCGGCCGGAAGAATTTCCTTGTCATGATATACAACATCACTCACCGTGATATTGTCTTCGGCAAAAACAATATTGAGAAACCTGATAAGCAATCTTTTGCGTCATAAAATGCCGCGGGGGAGGAGCCCGCGGCATTGAGTGTCTTGATGAGGGAGGCCGGAGTCATGCCGGCCTATGTGTGTGTCACTTGAAGAGCAGTGGAGCCATCGCGTGGAGCGAGCGGCGCCATGTCAGGAATTCGTGGCCTGTGGAGTCAGACACGTAGGAGACTGCGTTGTGGCCGGCATCCCTGAGGGCCGCTGTAGCCTTCTCCACACCTTCCGGATTCTCGCGCGATCCGCACGAAGTGAAGATGAGACGGGGCTTGACGGTCAGTTCTTCCGGAGCGTATGTGCCGCCGCTGAGAAGACCGTAGTAGTCAAACACGTCAGGACGGGCGAGCGTGATTTTCCTGGTCTCCATGCCGCCCATGGAGAGGCCGGCCATGGCGCGATGCTTTTTGTCGGCCTTCGTGCGGAAATTGGCATCTATGTAGGGCACGAGTTCATCTACAAGCACTTTCTCGAACTGAGTGTAGTCGAACGAACCTATCGTGCCCCATTTGGCCTCGTTGGTCAGGCCGTAGGTCATCACTATTATGAACGGCTCGCACTTGCCCTCGGCTATGAGGTTGTCCATGATGAGGTTGGCGCGACCCTGGTTGTGCCATGCGGTTTCGTCCTCGCCCCAGCCGTGCTGCAGATATAGCACCGGATATTTTTTCTTCGGGTTGGAAGAGTATTCCGCCGGTGTGTAGACGAATGCGCGCCGGTGGGTGCCGGTGCTCGGCGAATTGAAGAGCACCTGGTGCACGCTGCCGTGTGGCACATCCTTCACTGCGTAGAAGTCACGGTCGTGTGCCGGAATCTCGATTCCGCTTTCCCAGCGTGCCGAACCGAAATAGTTGTTGGCGCCCGGGTCGTTGACAGTAGCACCGTCGATAGTGAGGTGATAGTAGTGGAATCCCTCGTCCATCGGACCCTGAGTGGTGCCGGTCCAGACACCGTCTTTGTCCTTGCGAAGCACTGTGCCTCCACGACCTCCGAGGCCGAGGCTGACAATGACAGATTTGGCAGTAGGTGCGTCAATCCTGAACCGCGCGTAGCCTTCGGAGTTCACCATAGGATACTGCTGGCCGGGCTGGTTGAGCTCGCTCGGACGGAAATCCTCTTTCGGAGTGCGTGCGTCAAGGGCGGCGTCGAAATTCTTTACGGCGTAATATGCTTTCTTAGGCTTCAGATTCTCGTCGAAGAGGAGCGGATGATTGTTTACTCCGAGCCATGAGTCGCCGTCGCAGAGATTCCAGAGAGTGACGTTGTCGATCACGTCCCTGTGCTTTCTGAACACGCGGAACATGCGGTCGTACTGGTCTTCCTGAAGAGTGGCCACATATCCCGGCATCTGTGCCTGCTGGCCGCGCGAGAAGCGGAGCTGGCCGCCCATCTCCTCGTTGCAGCGGATGTCGAGCTCGGTGATGTGAATGTGCTTCACGAGTTCTGAATATTTGGTGAGGGCCGCGTCGACGTCTTCCGCAGAGGGACCGTATACGTTGTAGTGTCCCTGCATTCCTATTCCGCTGATCGGTACGCCTGCCTCCTGCATCTTCTTCACCATGTCGTAGATGCTGTCTCTTATACACATCTGACGCTGCCGACGA
>USNC01000325.1 GCA_900555915.1 uncultured Porphyromonadaceae bacterium
CGCTCAGTGTCTCGTGGGCTCGGAGATGTGTATAAGAGACAGATCTTGGCGTGCAACTGTTCGTCGGTCAGATTTTTCCATGATTCCGGTGTCCATTGTTTGGCAGGGTCGGCCCATGTGTCGGAATAATGGAAATCAAGCATCAGACTGAAGCCGCCTGATACTATGCGTTGGCATAGCGGCAGTATATATTCAAGATTCTGGCATGCGTTGGGATCATATCTGTCCGGATATTTTGCCTTGTGGTCATCCGGATTCACAAAAAGGCGCACACGCATCGCGTTCATGCCCTCGTCATGAAGGAAAGGAAGAAGGTCTTCGATCTCCGCCCCTTCCGGAGTTTTGTAGATAGCGCCTGCTTTCTCACATTCCGGAAGCAGCGATATGTCACCGCCGACGTAGCGTTGCGCGCTTGCCGTGGTGGAGGAGAGCAGCGCCGCAGTCGATAAGGCTCCCAGCGCAAGAGCCATGATGAATCTTGTCTTTCTCATTTTGATTTCAGGGATTGTTAAGTATGAGGCTGTAGAGTTCGGCATCCTCATATCCGGCATACGTGCGCAACCAGTCGCGGCGTCTGCCAGTGAGGCTGAACCCTGCTTTCATATAGCAACGTCTGGCAGCCTCATTATGTTTGGCGACGGTGGCTGTAAGCTGGTGCAGCCCCAGCCGCTCCCTGCAATAATTGCAGAGCGATCCCAGTGCGTCGCTTCCATTTCCAGCCCCTCTTTCCTGAGGAAGAAGATAAATTCCTGTCTCGGCCCGGAGATGTCGGGGTGAGATCTCGAAAAGATCCGCCATGCCGATGGCCCTGCCATCCTTCTCGATGATCAGGCGTAATTGTCCGCTCCTGAATGGATCGGCGTCATAGGTGAAGGCATATTGTCTTAACTGTTCTTTGCTGAGCGGAGCAAGATAATCCGAATATTGCCATGCGGCGCAGTCTTGCTCGGCGGCATACATGAAATCAGTGTCGTCAGGTTCAAGTGCTCTTAGGTGTATCATAGTCTGATGATGTTTTCCAGGGAGAGGCTTAACGGGTGGGGAAAGACCATATGCAATATTCTATTTGTAGGGCACGCGGTTCACTATCGATCTGCCGAGCGTGAACTCATCGGTGTATTCAAGGTCGTTGCCGATGCTGACACCTCGCGCAAGCATGCTGATTTCCACATCGTAAGGCGCGAGTTTTCTCGATATGTAGAAATTGGTGGTGTCGCCTTCCATCGTTGGGCTCAGTGCCAGGATAACCTCCCTTATGCCTCCTGAAGCGACCCTCTCCGTAAGTGAACTTATTTCCAGGTCTGACGGCGACACTCCTTCAAGCGGCGAGATCACACCGCCGAGCACGTGATAAAGCCCCGAATGCTCGTGTGTGGATTCTATAGTAAGCAGGTCTTTCACATTCTCCACCACGCATATGACTCCAGTGTCGCGGCTTTTGTCGGAGCAGATGTCGCATATCTCTTTTTCTGATATGTTGTGGCAGATGCGGCAGTAGCGGATGTTGCGCCGCATGTTGATTATGGCTTCGCCGAGCGCCGTGGCTTCAGATTCCTCCTGTCTCAATATGTGGAGTGCGAGCCGGAGGGCCGTCTTACGTCCTATGCCAGGGAGTTTGCCGAGTTCGGCTACTGCATTGTCGAGAAGTTGTGAGTTGTATGATTGATTCATATTGCAAAATTAGTAATGATTTACTAATTTTGCAAACGCATCGGATTTTTTGGTATGCCGGTGTATTTTTATTATTCAAGTTTCGCAAACTCAACTTGAAGGTTATAAGGTTATAGGTTATGAGGTTAGTTTATGTGCAATTCCTCTCCGGATTATTGTCTGAGTAGTGTTTTGCTGGCATGATTGACTTTACATCCGGATTGTCGACACAAAGTATGATATGCGAAACATGAGTTGTGATATAAGACCTAAACGAATGTTGATATGATTGAATATCTCAATGGCCCGGTTGGAATGCTCGAGCCGGCAATGGCGGTGATTGAATGTGGAGGTGTCGGATATGCCGTAAATATCACTCTGATGGATTATACCAGGCTTCAGCAGATGAAGCAGGTGAGGCTTTATGTGCATGAATCCATAAGGGAAGACGCCCACGATCTGTATGGATTTCTGTCGGCAAGTTCCCGCGATTTGTTCAGAATGCTGATCGGTGTCAGCGGTGTCGGACCCAATACGGCGCGGCTCATACTTTCCGCCATGCCCGAGGAGCAGCTTGTCGATGCCATCGCCAATGACAATCCGGCAGCTTTGAAAAGTGTGAAGGGAATAGGAGGAAAGACGGCCCAGAGGATAATTGTAGACCTGAAAGATAAAATAAAATCATCGGGTATCACGTTTATTTCAAGTACGCCCGTCGCCGGGCAGGCATTCGATGATGCGACTGCAGCCCTTGTGATGCTCGGTTTCAATGCCCAGGCGAGCCGGAATGCTGTCTCTTATACACATCTGACGCTGCCGACGATCTTACGCGTGTAGAT
>USNC01000326.1 GCA_900555915.1 uncultured Porphyromonadaceae bacterium
ACGAGATCGCTCAGTGTCTCGTGGGCTCGGAGATGTGTATAAGAGACAGCTCCTCAAGATAGGCTGGATATTCCCGCTTGTTGGCGTCGATGAATATCATGTCGACGCTTTCATCTGGAAAGGTGCGGCATATCTCGATGGCCGGGCCGATGCGCAGTTCTATCCTGGAGCCGTGGGGGGACGCGTCAAACTGCCTTCTGATGAAGTCTTCCAGTTCGTCGTCCACCTCCACTGTGATGAGTCTGGCGCCGTCGTCCAGTCCTTCCGCAATGCAGAGTGCGGAATAGCCGGTGAATGTGCCGAGTTCGAGCGCCACTTTGGGAGCGCACAGTTGAGTGAGCATTTTCAGGAGGCGACCCTGCAGATGTCCGGAGCACATGCGCCCGTTGATCAGACGCAGATATGACTCTCTGGTGAGTCGCCTGAGCCCTTCCGGCTCAGGCGATATGTGGGAGTCGACATAGGAGTCGAGCTCGGTCTCCAATTCGTAGGTCATTGCTTTCTGATTCAAGTTTCGCTTTGCTCAACTTGAAGGTTATGAGGTTATAAGGTTATGAGGTTAGTTTATGCGTGTCCTGTCTGAGGACCATCAGATGTCGCAGAGCGAGGAGATAGCCGTCAAGGCCGAGTCCGCATATGCACCCGCGGCTTACGGGCGCCGTCACGTCCTTGTGGCGGAATTCATCGCGGGCGTGAATGTTGGAGATATGCACCACTATCACCGGCGCCGTCACCATCTCCAGCGCGTCGCGAATCGCATATGAGTAGTGGGCGTATGCCCCGGGGTTGATCACAATGCCGTGGCAGTCAGGGTCGAACGCCAGACGCTGTATCTCGCTCACCAGTTCCCCTTCGGAATTGGACTGGAAATAACGTAAGTTCTCATTTCCGTCGGAAAGACGGCGTGTGAGTTCCTCCGCCTCGGGCAGGAACTGCTCGAAAGTCTTGTTGCCGTAGACTCCGGGATTGCGTTTGCCGAGCATGTTCAGGTTTGGTCCGTTGATGATGGATATCATAGGCTTTAGGCTTTAGGCTTTAGGTTTTGGTTTTTTGCTGCTGTATGGGTCAGAATAGTCTTGCAATGTAGGGAACGAATATGACCAGGCCTGTGCAGGCGGCGGCAATCGCTGTGAAGAGGACGCCGGCGGCCGCTACGTCTTTCGCTTTCTTAACGAGCGGATGCGGATCCGGCATCACGAGGTCGGCGAGGGCCTCCACAGCGGAGTTCAGGGCCTCCGCCATCAGCACCATGCCGAAACATATCAACACCATGCACCATTCGGCCGGGGTTATTCCGAATGCGAACCCCGCGATGATCACCGCCGTCATCACCGCCGTGTGAATGCGCGAGTTATGCTCGTCGCGGAGCAGCGTGGCAATGCCCGCGAATGCATATCTGAAAGACTTCAGACGCTTGCGTATTGAAAATCGTTCTTGCTTCATAACGCAAAATTATACATTTTTTTCATCTTTTGCAAATGCGGCACACCCCGATAGTCCTGCATAAGATGAATAATCATTATTTTTAGTTAAAATTGTTGAGTTTGATTTGTCTAAATCCCAAATTTTATGTAATTTTGCCGACAAATAAGAGCATTGATTGTTACATCTGAGGCAACACTCAGTCAAATAATTAAAGTTTCGCAAGCTCAACTTTAAGGTTATGAGGTTATAAGGTTATGAGGTTAGTTCAGGTAAAACACCTCTCCGGTCTTTTATCTGAGTTGTGTTTTACAAACATGATTAACTTTACATCCGGATTAGCAATATAAAGTTCAAGATGCGAAACTTGAGTCAAATAATAAAATAATTAAGTAAAACCCAATATTAATATCTACTGACATATGGCAGAGTTAGATTTGTCCCGCTACGGGATCACAGGGGTCAAGAAGATCATTCACAACCCCAGCTACGATCAGCTTTTTATCGAAGAAACCAAACCCGGTCTCGAAGGCTATGAGAAAGGTATCCCCACAAGCCTCGGCGCCATCGACGTGTTCACCGGTGTCTACACAGGCCGCTCGCCCAAAGACAAATACCTGGTGAAAGACGCCACTACAGAAAACACTGTATGGTGGAACTCTCCCGAATATCCCAACGACAACAAGCCTATCTCCACAGAGGTTTGGAAAGAACTCAAGAAGATCGCCCTTGAAGAGCTCAACAACAAGGAACTCTACGTGGTAGACCTTTTCTGCGGAGCTAACGCTGCTACCCGTCTGAAAGTTCGTTTCATCGTGGAGGTTGCATGGCAGGCACACTTCGTGACCAACATGTTCATCCGTCCCACAGAAGAGGAACTCAAGGACTTCGAACCCGATTTCGTGGTCTACAACGCATCGAAGGCAAAAGTTGAGAACTACAAGGAACTCGGCATCAACTCCGAGACTTGCGTGGCTTTCAATATCACCGAGAAAGAGCAGGTGATCATCAACACCTGGTATGGCGGCGAGATGAAGAAGGGTATGTTCCTGTCTCTT
>USNC01000327.1 GCA_900555915.1 uncultured Porphyromonadaceae bacterium
CGAGATCGCTCAGTGTCTCGTGGGCTCGGAGATGTGTATAAGAGACAGGTCGGAAAGCTGTCCGGTCACCACAAGCTGGTTCTTATAGTCCATGTAGTAGAGGTTGGCACCGAGGGAGAAAAGGCCTGTGCTGTAGGAATAGCCGAGTTCATAGTCGAACATGCGCTCCGCCTCCGGATACATTTTCGGGTCGCTGTCGGTGAAATTGTCGCGGGTCGGCTCCTTGTGGGCCACACTCCACGACGCATAGGCGCGGTGGCCGCCGCGGTTGAATGAAAGCCCCACCTTGGGATTGAAGAAATTCCAGTGACGCTCCACATCGAGACGGGCCATGCCGCCGGTGTTCCAGTCGAAATTGTCGCTTACGCCTCGTATCGTGTAGTCAATGTGGCGGTACTGCAGGTCGGCGTAGGCCGAGAATCCGGCGCCGAACCCGTAGTCGCCGCGGAGGAAGACATTGCTGTCAAACTTGCGCCCGGTGTTGTTGTAATATTCCTGAAGCGGGTCAATCGCGCCCACGAAGTTTCTCACCCATTTCACCTGCCCGTAGTGTCCGCCCCTGAACCAGTTGATTCCGGCTCCGGCCGTTATTGCGAGCGCATCTTTCAGATACCTCAAGTTGAACATTCCTCCTCCAAAGTCGTTTTCGTTGATCTTCAGGCGTATGAGGTCAGACTTCTCCACGAGGTTACCCTCCGCGTCAAGAAACGGGCTCAGCCCGTACTCCTCAAGTGTGCGCCGGGTCTTGTACTGGTCGTAGTAGCCGTCGCCACGGGTATAGTGCAGGGCCGCGTTGAGAGTGACATACTGCCCTATGTTCTGGTTGAGAAGAAGTTGGAGATGATGCTGGGTGAAGTTGTCGCACTGATCCTTATAGTAAGCCACGGAGCCGTCGGAGGCGGTATACTGGCCGCAAGGGTTGTAGCGGCGTCCGTATTTCTCCATATCCTCTTTCGAGGCGTAGTCCCAGGCCATGTAGGTGCGTTCCTTGCCTCCGAACGCGAGCAGCCGCAGGGTGGTGTTGTCGCCGCGGTAGGCAAGCTGGCCCATATAGCTCCAGAGTTTGGTGAATGCGCGGTCGATGTATCCGTCGGAGCCGATATGGCTGAAACGCGCGTCGACGCTCCAGTGGGCGCCGAACAGACCCGACGACACTTTCACGGTCTCGCGGTTGGTGTTGTAGGAGCCATACGATGCCGAGACCATGGCCGAAGGCACATCGGAAGGGAAATCAGTGATCATGTTGACGGAAGCGCCGAACGCTCCTGCACCGTTGGTGGAAGTGCCGGCTCCACGCTGTATCTGTATGTCATTGACCGACGACGCGAGGTCGGGCATGTTGACCCAATACACATTGTGGCTCTCGCTGTCGTTGACAGGCACACCGTTGGCCGTCACGTTGATACGGCTGGCATCCGTGCCCCTGACGCGGAGGCTGCTGTAGCCGATTCCCGCACCGGCGTCGCCGGTAGTCACCACCGACGGCGTCATCTCGAGCAGCGAGGGAATGTCGCGGCCGTCGTTGGATTTGGCAAGTTGCTTGCGGGATACGTTGGTGAAGGCTACCGGAGTCTTTACTCCCGCGCGGTTGGCGGTCACCTCCACGCCTTCGAGTTGAGTCACTAAACTGTCGGCAGTCTCAAACTGCGACGCATCGCCGGCCTGCGAGGCCGACACGGGTAGAGCCGTCATGCCTGCCACGACAACTCCCCATGAAAAGCACTTTTTCATGTGTCAATTTGTTTCTTACGCCGGTACTAACCGGATCAAGTTAAAAGGGTCTGATCTCAGCCCCACCGCCGCGAGCCGACGGTGATGCACCCCTAAAAAGACGAGATAGGAAAGCCGGAGAATCCGCTCCCGGAGTCCACATAACGGCATTTCCGGATGCAAAATTACGATTTTCCGGCGAATTTACAAAATGAAGTTGTCAAAACTAATAAAAAAAACGTACGACGCTCAATTTCTTCCCCAGAAGAGTTTCTCGCGCAGCGAGGCGGAGAAAGTGTCGTCGGGCGGCGTCAGCAGCGAAACCTCGTATGCGGCAGCCTCTATGTCGAGTTCGTCGCCCTCCCTCAACGGACAGCTGTAGCCGTCCACGCTCAACCTGTAGGATCCGGTGCGCGACGCCATCCGGAGGTGCAGCCTGCTGCTTCCGGCCACCACGATTGGCCTCAGCGTGAGAGAATGCGGCGCCACCGGCGATATCACCATGCAGTCGAGTTCCGGCTGAAGAATAGGGCCGCCTACGGAGAGGTTGTAGGCAGTGCTTCCGGTGGCGGTCGACACAATGAGGCCATCGGCCCGGTAGTCGGCCAGGTAGAATCCGTCGAGCGTCACATTCACATTTATCATGGAGGCGGAGTCATCTTTCATCACCGCGATTTCGTTGAGCGCATCGCATGCAAAACCCTCTGTCTCTTATACACATCTCCGAGCCCACGAGACACTGAGCGATCTCGTA
>USNC01000328.1 GCA_900555915.1 uncultured Porphyromonadaceae bacterium
GTCTTATTCTTGAGGACGTTAAGGACCTTAAGGTCTTTAAGGTCTTTAAGGACTTTAATATTTTTTTAAGATCAGTCGAGTGTGCTGGCGAGCACTTTCTCCGCTTGTTTGCGGCGGAAGTCGGCCATCTTCTGTTCGAGCGCCTTGTCGGTGACTGCCATGATCTCTACTGCGAGAAGTGCCGCATTCTTTGCGCCGTCGATGCTGACTGTGGCTACGGGTATGCCACTGGGCATCTGCACCATGGAGAGCAGCGAGTCAAGTCCGTCGAGCGTGCGGGCCTTGATGGGCACACCTATCACAGGCAGTGTGGTGAAAGCCGCGCATACTCCGGCCAGATGGGCCGCTCCTCCGGCTGCCGCGATAATTGCGGCGTAACCCTCCTCGCGGGCTTTGCCTACCCACGCTTCCAGTTCGTGCGGGGTGCGGTGTGCGCTAAGAACTTTTTTGTCATAATCAACGCCGAATTCTTCAAGAATCTCCGCGCTTCCTTTCATCACGGGCCAGTCGGACGATGACCCCATTACAATTCCAATTTTCATTGCTATATGCTTGATGTTATTGAATGTTAACAAATTAAAGACCGCATTCCGTTTCGTCGGAACGCGGTCTTTCCTGTGCGGTTCAATCCGTCACTGCATGACTCATATTCACATCGGCTCCGCACGCCTTGCGGAGTGCTCCCTCTGTAGATGTCTGAGGCACTGAATTCTGCTTATATCGGTGTCGTTCGGTACGTTTTAATATGAGCATGTTTCGGACTGTATCTTCGGTTATCAAAAACTCAATGCAAAGTTACAAAAAATCTTTCACATACACAAATTCAAAAATCATCTTTCGTTGATTTTTGAGGTTTATACGTTTATTGGGTTATGGGTTTGCGGGTTTGTGATTTGGGGCCTCAATTCTTGCGGATGGCGGCGCGGCGTATCTTGCCGGATATGGTCTTCGGCAATTCGTCGACAAACTCCACCACTCGAGGATACTTGTAGGGGGCGGTGACTCGCTTCACGTGGTTCTGGATATCCTTCACCAGATCCGGACCCGCTTTGGCCTTATAGTCGGCAGAAAGCACAATCGTGGCCTTCACCACCTGGCCACGTACCTCGTCGGGTTCGCCGGTGATGGCGCATTCCACTACGGCCGGGTGAGTCATAAGCGCGCTCTCCACTTCGAAGGGGCCGATGCGGTAGCCTGACGATTTTATCACGTCGTCCTTGCGTCCGACAAACCAGTAATAGCCGTCCTCATCGCGCCATGCCACGTCGCCCGTATGGTAAAGACCGTCATGGATAGCCTCCGCGGTAAGTTCCGGATCGTTGAGATATTCCTTGAAAAGACCGAGCGGTTTCCGACCGGGCTTGAGTCTTACCACTATCTCGCCATGCACTCCATCTTCCACAGGGTCGTCGTTCTCGTCCACCAGGTCGATATCGTAGACAGGGCCTTTCAGTCCCATGGATCCCGGTTTCGGCTCGCACCATGGATAAGTGGCCACAGTGAGGGTGGTCTCCGTCTGTCCGAAGCCCTCCATCAGCTTTATACCCGTGAGTCTTTTCCACTCTTCATATACGCTGGGGTTCAGAGCCTCCCCCGCGATGGTGCAGTATTTGAGTGTGGAGAGGTCGAATTTTGTCAGGTCCTCGCGGATGAGGAAGCGGAACACGGTAGGGGGAGCGCAGAATGATGTTATGCCGTAGTTGTGGATCATATGCAGCACGTCGACCGGTTCGAACTTGTCGAAGTCGTAGACGAAAACATTCGCGCCTGCTATCCACTGTCCGTAGAGTTTGCCCCATACGGCCTTGCCCCAGCCTGTGTCGGCAAGGGTCAGGTGAAGGCTCTCTTCGTTCAGATTGTGCCAATAGCTGCCGGTGATGATGTGTCCGAGAGGGTAGGTGAAGTCATGGGCCACCATCTTGGGCTCGCCGGTTGTGCCCGATGTGAAGTAGAGCAGCATGACATCATCGTTGCTGTTGACGAAATCCGGACGTATGAAATCCGGAGCCTCGTCGATACTCTTGTTGAAGTCATACCATCCTTCGGGCACTACAGGACCGGTGGATACCGCGGCCTTAACGGAGGGACATTCCGGTAGTGCCTCCTCTATGTGTCCGGTCACTATCGGATCGCCGGAACATACGATAGCCTTGATGTCGGCCATGTGGCATCGGTAGATTATATCTTTCTTGGTGAGAAGGTGGGTGGCTGGAATCACGGTGGCGCCCAGCTTGTGGAGGGCGATGATTGAAAACCAGAACTGGTAGTGGCGTTTCAGTATCAGCATCACTTTGTCGCCGCGGCCGATGCCGAGTTGCTGGAAGAAGGAAGCTGTCTTGTCCGACTCCCGTTTAATGTCGGCGAATGTGAAGCGGATGCATTCCCCCTTGTCGTTGGTCCAGAGGAGTGCTTCCTTGTCGGGGTTGGTTTCGGCCCAGCGGTCGAC
>USNC01000329.1 GCA_900555915.1 uncultured Porphyromonadaceae bacterium
GGCAGCGTCAGATGTGTATAAGAGACAGCCTTTAAGAGCATCCCTGTCGTCATCTTCCGACACGAGATATTCCCTATCGGGAGTCAGGAGCATGATAGCCTCCACATTGTCAAGATCGTCATCCTCGCCTTCAAGGAAAGAATATATCACGAAGCGCACGGGATCCGTGGCCTTCCGGGCGATTTTCTCCGAATTCCACTGTAGGTATAACCTTCCATTCTTTTTCTCCACCCTAAGATCCTTCACCGGCTTAGGAGCTTCAGCGGCATCGCCGAAAGCGGGAGGGAGCGCCACAGTGTTCTGATGCACGTATGCAAGCGAGTCGGCCACACCTTTCATGTTGCCAGTGACCCAATAGCCGTGCCACCAGACATTGCCCTTTATATTGGGAAGTTCGCGCGAGAGTTTGACTTTGGTAGCCAGTTCATTCCTGTCGCCGGTCTTTGGATCGGCGTTGTTCATGGTCCTCTGTACATCCTGCCCTATGTAGACATCCACGCCCTCGCAGTTGTCGTTCCACCAATGTGCGAGATGTCGGCTCGGCGCGGCCTTGAAGTCGAGAGTCCAGTAAAGCTGCGGCGCGAGATAATCGATCCAACCGTTTCTCGCCCAGAGCAGCACATCGGCATAGAGGGCGTCATAGTTCTGCAGACCATTTGAATCGCTGCCGCGCGGATCCGTCTTCCTGTTGCGCCATATACCGAACGGGCTGACTCCGAAACGCACCCAGGGTTTTGTGACTTTGATCGTGGAATTCATCTGCTCTATAAGCAGGTCTACGTTATGTCGCCTCCAGTCGCCGACCGGCTCGCCATTGCCAAACTTCTTATAGGCGGCAGCATCTGGAATCTCCTTGCCAGCCACGGGATAAGGATAGAAGTAGTCGTCGATATGAATGGCATCCACGTCGTATCGCTCCACTATATCCTTCACCACGTCGCAGATGAAATCGCGGTTTTCCTGATATGCAGGGTTGAAGAAGATTTTGTTGTCATACTTAAAAAACCGATCCGGATACTTTTTCGACGGGTGGTCGGCCGGGAGCACTTCCTTCGGTGAGGATGTGACCCGATAAGGATTCAGCCAGGCGTGCAGCTCCATGCCTCGCTTGTGCGCCTCCTCTATCGCGAACTGCAGCGGATCCCAGAGCGGTTCCGGGGCGCGGCCCCGCTTTCCGGTGATCCATGCCGACCATGGCTCAAGACTGCTTATATAGGCGGCGTCGGCAGTGGGGCGCACCTGGAATATCACGGCGTTGCAACCCGCGCGGTGCAGTCGGTCGATCTGGTCGGCTATATATGCCTTTAGATTTTCGGAACCCTTCTGCTGGGTATCCATGTATTGAGACTGGCCTATGATATGAAGCCATGCGCCCCGAAACTCGCGCTTGGGGTTTTGCGCGAGAACCGGTAGCGACATGATGACGGCCAAGAGCAGAAACAGTTTTTTCATTTGCCGTAGATGCTTTCCCACCATTGCGGTGAATCCTGAAGATGCTTTGCAAACCATGCCATAGTAGTGTTGTGCCAGAGTTTGCGTTTGTCGTAGTTTGCAATATAATGGTTCTCACCGTCGACCTGTATGAATTCCACCTCGCGTCCGAGAATGCGCAGCGCATTGAAAAGCTGGATGCTCTCGCCCACCGGCACGTTGGTGTCGGCATTACCGTGGAGCAGGAGGAGCGGAGTGTGGATTTTATCTGCATTGAAGAGAGAACCCTGACGGGTGAAGAGATCGGGATTGTTCCAGGGATACGATTCGGGAGCTGCCACGGCATTGTAGGAATACCCCCAGTTGCCCTCTCCCCAATAGGAAGTGACGTTGGAGATTCCGGCATGCGACACAGCAGCGGCGAAGATGTCGGTGAGAGTCTGCAGATACTGCGTCATGAAGCCGCCGTAGCTTGCGCCGATACATCCGATTTTCTTGTCGTTGACAAAGTCGTGTGTGGCGCAGTATTCCTTCACACCCTCTATTATGTCTTCCGCCGTGCGCTTGCCCCAAGCGTTGGCATGGCGGGAGGAGAATTCCTGACCGTAGCCATATGCACCCGAGGGGTTGACCACGAGCACCACATATCCACGCGAAGCGAAGAGATGCGGGTCATATACGCTCACGAACTTCTGGGTCGGCGTGCAACCGCCATAATAATACACTATCATCGGGTACTTTCGGGCCGGGTCAAAGTCGGGAGGTAGCACCTGCATGCAGTCGATGACAGTCCCGTCGGAAGCCTTGAACTTCCATCCGGATGCCTCTCCCACCTGAGTGTCGGGAAAATCCGCCGCATAAGGATCGTCGATGACACGAATTTTGCCCGACTTCAGATCCTTCATCTCTCCCTTGCCTGTATACGAGAAGTCGCCGCCGGTAGCGGAAATCCATCTTCTCTCATCCCTGTCTCTTATACACATCTCCGAGCCCACGAGACACTGAGCGATCTC
>USNC01000330.1 GCA_900555915.1 uncultured Porphyromonadaceae bacterium
ATCCCTTTCTCGAGTCGGGGCGACATGCCGCTTACCGGGCTGTCATCGTAGGGCAGGCGAAATTTAAACCAGTTTTCCAAAGAGCTCGAAGGGTTCCGCACCCGTGATTATGACGTCAATAAATTCGCCCGGTTCGGCTTCGGAACCGGACACATATACTTCTGGGTCTACTTCCGGAGAGTCCCATTGCGTGCGGCCGATGCGGGTGTCTCCCTCGATTCTGTCGACGAGCACGCGGACGGTCTGCCCTGTCATCTCTTCGTTGCGTGAGAGGGATATCTCTTCCTGCAGCCTCATCAGGGTGTCGAGTCTCTTCTGCTTCACTTCGTCCGGGATGCAGTCATCGAGATTCTTGGCAGCCCAGGTGTCATCCTCCTCGCTGTAGGCGAACGCTCCCATCCGCTCGAAACGCTGTTCGCGCACGAAGTCCATAAGCTGGCTGAATTCTTCTTCTCCCTCACCCGGAAATCCGACCATCAGGGTGGTGCGTATCTTTATGTCCGGCACCCGTCTTCTCATTTCCGCGAGAAGTTCGCGGGTCTGCTCGGCTGTGATATGGCGGCGCATGTTTTCAAGCACCGGGTCGGCTGCATGCTGGAGGGCGATGTCGAGATATTTGCACACGTTGTCGCGGCGTGCCATCACGTCGAGTATGTCCATCGGGAAGTCTGAGGGATATGCGTAGTGGAGCCTGATCCATTCCACTCCCTCTATGTCGGCGATGCTGTCGATGAGTTCGGCGAGCGCGTGGCGTCCGTAGATGTCGGTGCCGTAACTGCTAAGGTCCTGGGCGATGACGTTGAATTCTCTTACGCCACGGGCCACCAGGTCGCACACCTCCTCGAGAATCTCCGCTATGGGGCGCGAGGTGTGTCGGCCTGTGATTATCGGTATCGCGCAGAAGGCGCAGAAGCGGTTGCATCCTTCCGATATCTTAAGATATGCGCTGTAGGTAGGCGTGGTGAGCGTGCGCTCCCAGTCTTCGGGTTTTATAGCGTCTTTTTTTCTGTCGGGAAGCTGCTCCACAAACGATTTCCAGTCATATTTGCCATACCAGATATCCACTTCAGGAATCTCGGCCTTGAGGTCGTCCATGTATCGCTGCGAAAGACAGCCCATCACGGCTAATTTGCCGATTTTGCCGGCCGCTTTCAGCGCTCCGAGTTGCAGTATAAGGTCGATCGACTCCTCTTTTGCGTCTTGAATGAACCCGCATGTGTTCACCATTACCCATTCGCCCGTGGGATTTTCCGGGTCGTGGACTACTGTGTAGCCTTTTTCCGAAAGGCGGCGCAAGAGCCGTTCGCTGTCGATGAGATTCTTGCTGCATCCCATCGATATGACATCAATCTCTCCTTTTTTCATTGAAAGATAATTGTATGGAAAGTCTATTGTTCGAATTTCACTGTTACTTGGGATTCATATATCACATTGCTGAATCTTTCATGAAACTCATATCCTTTTATAGAGGAAGCAATATATGAACTTGCATATTCTACAATGAGAGGAAACTTGAAACTAAATCTGATTTCTTTATATTGTTCATCAGGAATGCCTTTGAATTTAAGGCGGTATTTATGACGGAGCCATGCCTCATTGCAGAATACTGTGTTTCGGGTGTCGCTCTGAAGCTGATTTAAATGAAAGAAGCCGAATGGTTCGCTGATACCATATGGTTGGCATGCGTAATCATAAAAAATCTGTAGGTGATCCATCAGATTTTCTCCGGGTTGCAATCCAAAAAGAGTCTTGTCGCATGTGATTTCCACACCACCGTCTATATAAGCCGAATAATATGGTATAGTAGCAATGCTTTCAGAATTATCTGAATGTTTCTCTTTGTCTTTGCGAATATAGTCACCTTTTTTATAGAGGTAGTCGTGCAGTCTGGATTGAAGTGCCGAATCCTCATCTTTATCTGTTAGATGCAGAGGACGATTTTTACAATCAAATGCAATGTCAAAGTAAAATTCGGATATATCCGCTACTGTTTTGACGCTTTCATAGAATTCCGTGTAAGATTCGAACCCTAAGTCGTATATGTTTTGATGTTTGAATGGAATGCAATATACGTTCATGCCGGATAGTAATGCGCCATCATCAACATATTGAAGTAATTTTTCGGGATCCTCATTGTCATTCCATTCATGTTTTTCTGAACATGACAAAAAACTAACAATTGAAAACATTATTGCGCACATATAAGATAATATATGGCCTATGTTATTTGATTTCGTCATTCGTGTTAGAGATAAACTGTATACGTTAATGTTGTCTTCTATTCAATCCGGAGGTGTTAAAGTATATGATTTTCCGGTTATCGTTGTAATTGTATGGCCAACCGCTATATAATCTCCAATCTCCAGTGATTGGATACCATTTAGATGGCTCTTGATATGCTGCTGTCTCTTATACACATCTCCGAGCCCACGAGACACTGAG
>USNC01000331.1 GCA_900555915.1 uncultured Porphyromonadaceae bacterium
GCGTAAGATCGTCGGCAGCGTCAGATGTGTATAAGAGACAGGAGCAGCACAAGCAGAGGCCGGATCTGTTTGCCCTTGGAAAGCAGATAACGGTCTACGACGCAACTCATCAGAGGATCATCCGTGTGCAGGGCATTCCTTATGATTGCGTTCATCGCTTCAAGTTCGGCGCTCAGTCTGCGCCTTATTATGTGCATTGTGTCGTTGACCTTCATGTCTGGAAATAGGGATTCGATTACCTCACGGTTCAAAAATTTTTACAAAATTACAAAATATTTTCGCAATTTCAGTATTACATTGGCCGATATTTGTTATTTTTGTAGTCATGTTTTCTTTTTTCGCCCGAAAGAAGTATTGCATCACCCTAAAATTCACCCGGTACGGACACAAAACACATATGTCAGAAAAGAGATTATTCCTGCTTGACGCATACGCCCTGATATTCCGGGCCTACTATGCGCTGATAAAGATGCCCCGCCTCACGAGCGACGGATTCAACACCTCAGCCATATTCGGCTTTGTCAACACACTTGAAGACGTGCTCCGGAAAGAGCGTCCGACGCACATGGCCGTCTGCTTCGATCCTCCGGGCCCGACATTCCGCAGCGACATGCTCGAGACATACAAAGGCGACCGCGCCGCCACACCGGAAGACATCAAACGGTCGATACCCTACATAAAGCGCATCATCGAGAGCTACAACATAGCCATACTCGAGCAACCCGGTTTCGAGGCCGACGACGTGATAGGCACCATGGCGCGCCGCGCGTCGGAAGCCGGATTCACCACCTACATGATGTCGCCCGACAAAGACCTCGGTCAGCTTGTCGGTCCTGACACACTGCAATACAAACCCTCCTACAAAGGAAAAGACTTCGAGCTCCGCGGAGAGAAAGAAGTGTGCGAGCATTTCGGCATAGAACGCACAAGCCAGATCATCGATCTGCTGGCCCTCATGGGCGACAAGATCGACAACATACCCGGCTGTCCCGGTGTAGGCGAGAAGACAGCACAGAAACTGATAGCCGAATTCGGATCGGTGGAGAACATCATCGCCTCTTCGGCAGAACTCAAGGGAGCTCTGAAAAAGAAAATCGAGGATAACAAGGATCTCATACTCCTCTCGAAAGACCTCGCCACCATCCGCACGGATGTGCCAGTAGAGGCATCGCCCGACACTCTTTCGGTAGGCGAGATAGATGAGGAGAAACTCTTTGCCATCTTCAAGGAACTGGAATTCCGCAATCTCGCGGAGCGTATCCAGCGCCGCGTCTCCTCGGGCAGGCCGGCCACCGGAACACCACAGGCAACGGGCGCCGGCCGCCAGACCGCCACCGGCCAACTCTCACTCTTCGACTTCGACGACGAGGATGCCACACCCCCGCCAGCGGCAATGTCGATCGCGCCGGACTCGCTCGGCAGGGGATGCGTGGAAATCACCGATGCCGACGGTCTCGCTGAAATGCGAGCCGCCATCACAGGCTGCGGCACAACCGGAGTGCATCTTATCACCGAAGGCGACAATGACATGGAAGCCAAATGGAAAGGCACCGCATTCGCTCTTGCCGACGGACGGTGCTGGCTTGTGAACGACGGCACTCCGGGAGGAATGGAGACAGCGCTCGACATACTCTCCGACCCCGGAACGCGGAAAGTAAGCGCCACGGCAAAGCGCGACATGGTCCAGGCCCGCCGCCACCGTGCGGACTCAGCGGAGAATCCTTTCAGCATGGTCAACTTCCACGATGTGACCATAGCCCATTATCTTCTGGAGCCGGAACTGCGCCACACACCGGAACTCATGGCAGAGAAATATCTCGGCTACACACTGACGCCCGCAGCCACACCAGCCGAACTGGCGGCCTTATACCTCAATCTTGACAAGCCGCTTTGCGACGCCCTGGAGAGCGAAGGCCTGATGCGCCTCTACACCGAGATGGAACTACCCTTGGTGCCGGTGCTCGCCGACATGGAATATACGGGAGTGCGCATCGACACGTCCGCCCTCGGCGCGGCCGCCGACGGGATGGAAGAGAAAGCGCGCACGCTCAGCAGGGAGATACACGAAATAGCCGGCGAGGAATTCAACGTAGGGAGTCCCGCACAGGTGGGAGAGATCCTGTTCGGGAAGATGCAACTCGATCCGAAGGCGAAAAAGACCAAATCAGGGCAGTACTCCACATCGGAGGAAGTGCTCGAGAAAGTGGCACATCTCAATCCGATAGTAGGCAAGATACTTGAATACCGGCAGATAAAGAAACTTCTCTCCACTTATCTGAACGCGCTTCCGGAGGTGATCAACAAGGAAACCGGACGCATTCACACCAACTACAACCAGACGGTCACAGCCACCGGCCGATTGTCGTCGTCGTCGCCCAACCTACAGAACATCCCTGTCTCTTATACACATCTGACGCTGCCGACGATCTTACGCGTG
>USNC01000332.1 GCA_900555915.1 uncultured Porphyromonadaceae bacterium
GGATACTATCACTTCTTTTGCCGCCATGCCGGCGATGAGCGAGACGCAAGACTGCCACCCCAATTCCATGGGACGAACCACAGGCTCACAGAATTTCCCGATTCTGCCGAGGATGGAGTGTTCCTGCTGATATGTGTGGAGTATAAGCTGGTCGAACTCTTCATCTGAAGGTGCGGCGGCGTCTGAGACATGCAGTTCAGCGACAGCGTTCTCATAATATGCAGCGGGGATATCCTCTGAGTTGTAGCGCGGGAAATATGACAATGCCCATATGATTACAGAGGCTACAAGAATCAGCCCGCCCATCTTCTGAAGATATTGTTTGGCTTTGGCCCACATGCTGCGCATCACGGACTTGGCTGTAGGAACTCGGTAGGGTGGAAGTTCCATTACAAACGGTGTCTCGTCAGCCTTGAACCAGAAGCGTCTGAGCATCTTGGCCGTGACTATGGCCACGGCGATCCCGAGCATGTAAAGACCGAAAAAGACAAGTGCGGCGTGGCTTGGGAAAAATGCACCGGCAAGCAGCACATATATTGGCAGACGCGCCGAGCATGACATGAAGGGAAGTATGAGAATGGTGATAAGACGACTCGAGCGGCTTTCCACAATGCGGGTTGACATGATGGCGGGAACATTGCAGCCGAATCCTGCCACAAGCGGAATAAAACTCTTGCCGTGAAGACCCATCTTGTGCATCAGTCTGTCCATGATGAATGCCACCCTCGCCATGTATCCCGAATCCTCCATGAAGGAAATGAAAAAGTAGAGAATAAGGATATTGGGTAAAAACACAATCACGCCACCAACACCTCCGATGATACCGTCGAGAAGAAGGTCTTTCACTGGTCCTTCCGGCAGGACTCCATTAAGAATCCCTGAAATCCACGCTACCAGACTCTCTATCCATTCCATTGGATACGATCCAAGCTGGAATGTGCACCAGAATGTCAGGAACATCGCGGCGAGGAAAAGGGGGAAGCCAAACAGTTTGTTGGTGACTACCGTGTCTATTATCTTAGTGGCTTTCTCCTCATGCGCGAGACTTCCCTCAAGTGTCTCTGCGAGCGCACCCTGTATGAATCCGTATTTGTTGGCCGCGATCGCGGTCTGCACATCTTCGCCTATCTTGTCTGTGATCTCGGCGGAGACCTTGTCGCGGTCGGCGATTATCCTTGCATAGTTGGGGACGCCGCTTATGAGACGCTCGGCTTCGGGATCCCGCTCCAGAAGTTTTATGGCGATATATCTGGTGGCGAAATGAAGGGGCACATGCTGCTCAGCCTTCAAGTCATTGCGCAGCACGTCCACTCCGTTTTCTATCTCGGCGCTCATTTTCACATGAATGTGCCTTATGTCGGGATGTTTAAGTTCGTAGACGGCGATGACAGAATCGAGAAGTTCGCTGATCCCCCTCCCCGCAGATGCTACGGTAGGAACTATAGGCACTCCAAGCATGGCTCCGAGTTGCCTGTAGTGTAGCCTGGCACCCGAGCGCTCAAGTTCATCATACATGTTGAGGGCTATCACCATCGGACGGTTCATGTCGATCAGTTCGGTGGTCATATATAGATTGCGCTCGAGATTGGAGGCGACAATGACATTGATCATCACGTCAGGTGTCTCATTGCGGAGATAACGCACCACATACTGCTCCTCCGGACTGTAGGCCGACAAAGAATAAGTGCCGGGAAGATCCACCACATTGATCCGGTAGCCTTTATAGTTGATGTGTCCTGACTTCGCGTCGACCGTCACGCCGGCATAATTGCCTACATGCTCGCTCGCACCGCTCACGGCGTTGAATAGTGAAGTCTTTCCGCAGTTGGGATTTCCGAGAAGCGCCACATTGATGATCTTGTCGTGGCGAACTGCATGTGCCGCCTCGTCATCGTGCATCGCTGTCACTCTCTTTTCCGCTTTCTCCGCGTCCACCTCGTGCTCTTGCCACTCGTCGAGAGGCATGATCTCTATCATGGAAGACTCGTTGCGGCGGAGCGACACCTCGTATCCCATCAATGCGTATTTTATCGGATCAAGCAGCGGAGCGTTGAGGATACATGTCACTTCCCGACCTCTCACAAACCCCATCTCCATCACTCTTTTACGGAAGGCTCCGTGGCCCAGGATTTTCGTAATCACGCCCGTCTCCCCGGGCTGTAGATCTACCAGCGTCATATGTTGATTTATATAACTTTATTTCGTGATTTTAGACTTAGTCTAAATAATAAACGAATTTTTTGAAAAAAAAGTTTGCACAGTTAAAAAATTTGTTATAATTTTGCAGTGTGTTACTACACTAATACACTCAATCACCTCGATTATAGTGACAGCAGAATTTGCTGCAACTATCAGAATCAAATCCCTTGTATGGGTTGCGAATAAACTAAACTTATAAACTTATAAACTCATAAACTTCAAGTTGAGCTTGCGAA
>USNC01000333.1 GCA_900555915.1 uncultured Porphyromonadaceae bacterium
CGAGATCGCTCAGTGTCTCGTGGGCTCGGAGATGTGTATAAGAGACAGATCACATACCGACCCCTGCCGTGATGGCTATCGCATCAATAGCCTTGCTGGCCGGAGGATGCCAGCGCCGAAATGAAGCAAAAGAGAGAATCCAGGCCCAGAGGCAGCAATGGGAGGAATCTCTTCCCGACTCTCTGAAAAAAATGGAACGGCAGACCGACTCCATTCGGCTGCAGCTCCAGTCGCTCGCGGAAGAAGAGAAGAGGATATTGCCTTCGTTCAGATACGTCGACAATCCCCGCGAAGTGGAGGGGTATTACATAGCCGGACAATGGGCTCCTTCGTATCCGCTGAAATCCACAGGTCTCGTGGCCCGGATCACAAAAGGGGAAAAACTGGAACTGATCGCCGCCCTCGCGGGTGGTGCCCACTTCGACCGCATTCGCGTGGAAGCCAATGGCGCATCCGCGGAATCTTCCGCCGTGCCTCACGACCAGGCGCTCAACTACAGGATGACAAACCTCAACACGGTTTGCTTCAGCGACAGCGCCGCCAACTCCTGCGCATCTCTGATAGCGGCAAACCCCGACACGGACATCCGGATCGTGTTCCTCAACGGAGGAAAAGCCACCGGCTCTTTCAAATACCCGAAAAATTCGCAGAAGGTCATGTACGAGACATGGACTCTCTACGACACCAGAAGCCGGATCTCCCACGATGAGCGCATGCTTCCTCTGCTCGCAAAGAAGAAAGCGGCTCTGATGGAGACGATCGGGAGACTCGACCAAAAATAAGGCAAAACAAAAACCGAAAACCCAGACCTGTGTCTGAATCCTATAAAATAAAAACACCATGAATCTATCAGTCAAAGACTTCCAGACCCTTCAGAAGAGGGGCATCACTCAAGCCAAATTCGAAGAACAGCTCAAAATGCTCAAAGACGGTTTTCCCTATCTGAAAATCGACTCGGCCGTGACTCCGGGCCACGGGCTCACTGTGGCCTCCCCCGAACTCATACACCAGAGCGAGGAGATGTGGGCGAAATATCTCGCGGGAGGCGCGAAAGTGATGAAGATGGTGCCGGCCAGCGGTGCCGCATCCCGCATGTTCAAGGATCTATATGCCTTCCTCAACGGAAAGAGCGACCGTCCTGACAACGATTTCATCAAGAAATTCTTCGACAACATCGAGAAGTTCGCTTTCTTCAGCCGCCTGAATTTCCTTTGCCTCCAGCTTTTCGGCTACAGCATCGACAGCCTGGTGCGCCAGGGACGATACAAGGATGTGGTCGACGTGCTCCTGACAAAGGCCGGGATGAACTACGGCAAACTGCCCAAGGCGCTTCTTGAATTCCACAAGGAGATGGGGGGAAGCCGCACTCCGCTGCAGGAACACCTGGCCGAAGGCGCACAGTATGCCTCCGGTAAAGACGGCAAGGTGCATCTGCACTTCACTGTCTCGGAAGAGCACGTGCCCCTCGTGGAAGCAAAGATTGAGGAAATAAAAAGCGTGATGGAGCATACCTACGGCGTGAAATACGAGATCTCACTCAGCGTGCAGAAACCTTCGACCGACACCGTGGCCTCGCTGATGGACGGCACTCCCTACCGCGAGAACGATGAGTTCTTCTTCCGCCCGGGCGGCCACGGCGCGCTGATCGAAAACCTTAATGATCTCGACGCCGACGTGATTTTCATCAAGAACATCGACAACCTCGTGCCCGATGCCCTGCGCCAGCCCACCATCACCTACAAGATGGTGCTCGGCGGAATTCTCGTGGGCGTCAAAGCCAAGATCAACCAGTATTGCGAACGCCTTGCAAAAGGTGTGCCTTCGGGCGAGGAACTGGTGGAGATGCTCGACTTCCTTCACCATAAACTCTGCGTCAGCCACGACAACACGGCAGATATGACACCGGAGCAGCTGCGCGACTTCCTCTTCAGCAAATTCAACCGCCCCACCCGCGTATGCGGCATGGTCAAGAACGAGGGTGAACCCGGCGGCGGCCCGTTCCTCGCATATAATCCCGACGGAACTGTCAGCCCGCAGATTCTCGAATCGTCGCAGATCAACCCCGACGACAAGGAAGCGCAGAAACTTCTCAAAGAAGCCACTCACTTCAACCCCGTGGACCTGGCGGTCTGCATCAAAGACTATAAGGGGGAGAAATTCAATCTTCCCGACTATGTGGACAAAGCCACGGGCTTCATATCCATCAAGAGCCGCGAGGGCGTGGAGATAAAAGCCCTCGAGCTTCCGGGCCTCTGGAACGGCGCCATGAGCGACTGGAACACTGTAATGGTGGAGGTGCCGGTGGAGACATTCAATCCCGTCAAGACCGTGAACGACCTCCTTCGTCCGACCCATCAGCCTTCCTGATATAATTGTGAATGAGGCTGTGTCAAAATAGGCGCAGCCTCTTTTTTATCATAACCTGCTGAAAAACA
>USNC01000334.1 GCA_900555915.1 uncultured Porphyromonadaceae bacterium
CCGAATGTGCCTCTCGAGGCCTCGACCTGCGCATACCAGTGTCCGACAGGAAGTTTGACAATCTTCGGCACCTGTGCCCTGATGTCGCCTTCGGGAATTCGGTCGATAAGTTGCTCTATGATGTGGCAGCTCTGTTCGATCTCGCGCATCCTGACCATGTAGCGGGCGTAGGAGTCGCAGCCGGTCTCGAGCACTTCCTCGAATTCGACGCGGTCGTAGGCCGCATACGGATGCTTCTTACGGCAGTCGTTGCTCCAGTTTGAGCCGCGTCCAGACGGACCGGTGATGGCATAGTTGATAGCGTCTTCCTTTGTCAGTTTGCCTACGTGCAGACGGTTTTTCGCAATGAGGTTGCCGGAGAATACTGTGTGGTATTCCTTAAGAGCCTTGGGCATTACGGCGAGGAACTCCTTCACGTCTTTCACGAAGTCGGGGTGGAGATCCGCTATCACACCGCCGATCACATTGTAGTTCATCGACATTCTGGCGCCACAGGTCTTCTCGAAGATGTTGAGCACCATCTCGCGCTCGCGGAAGCCATAGAAGAACGCAGTGGTGGCGCCAAGGTCCATGGCGGTACATCCGAATGCGAGCAGATGGCTGGAGATGCGCATGAGCTCATCCATGATAGTGCGTATCACCTGTGCGCGGTCGGGCACCTGAAGGCCGAGAGCCTTCTCAATACACATGCAGAGGCAGTGGCGGTTCTGATGGGCGCTCATATAGTCCATACGGTCGGTGAAGTGCAGTATCTGCGGATAACCGAGTCCTTCGCAGAGTTTTTCGATGCCACGGTGGATATATCCCGACACCACATCGAGTTTCTTGACCTCCTCGCCGTTGAGAGCAACGCGGAAACGCATTACGCCGTGGGTAGAGGGGTGCTGAGGGCCGATATTCATCACGTAGTCGTGCTGCTCGAACACCTTCGAGGGAATGGCCTTTATCACACCGTTGGGATCCTCCACATAAGAGACTGTATCATCCTCGTTCTTCTCGTCGCTCTCCGGTATGGGATTGAGTTTCGGATCCGCGTCGTAATCCTTGCGGAGAGGGTGTCCTTTCCAGTCGTTGCGAAGGAAGAATCGACGCATGTCGGGGTGATTTATAAATTTGATGCCATAGAAGTCATAGACCTCCCTTTCCTGGAAGTTTGCAACTTTCCAAAGGTCGGATACGGTATGGATCATCGGGTTCTCACGATCAGACACAGTCACCTTCACTGCGAGCATCTCCCAATTGTGAGATGTAGATGTGAGATAGTATATCACCCCGAGCGAGTCTTTCCAGTCCATGCCGACTACTGCGGAAAGTACGTCGTAATCCAGATCGGGGTTGTTTTTGAGTGCTTCTGCAAGACCGCGCCATTCTTTCGCCTCAACATTCACCTGAAGCATATCCGCTTCCTCGAATGTGGCCGACGGGCAAATCCTGCTTATATTGTCTTTGACGCTCATTTTAGATTGATAGATGTGTTTTCGATGAGGGTTAGTGATTAATACTCGCCAGCGTCCTCAGGATGCTTGCGGAAGAAGTCCTTGATCTTCTGCTGGCGGTTGACGCCTCCGAAAAATTTCTGGACCTTTATCTTTCTCTGCAGCTGCATGAGACCGTAGAACATCGCTTCCGGTCGCGGGGGGCAACCAGGGATAAAGACATCGACAGGAATAATCTTGTCTACACCGTCTACAACGCAATATGAGTTTTTGAACGGACCGCCGCTTACGGCGCAGCCTCCGCATGCTATCACGTATTTGGGTTCGGCAAGTTGTTCGTACAGTCTGACGAGAGCCGGAGCCATTTTATGCACGATGGTGCCCTGCACCATGATGTAGTCGGCCTGACGGGGGGAGTTGCGGGCCACCTCGAAACCGAATCGCGCCATGTCGTAGCGAGCGGCGCCGAGACACATGAACTCGATGGCGCAGCAGCTGGTGCCGAAGCATAGCGGCCACAGCGAGTTGGATATGCCCCAGTTGATCAGCTGGTCAAGTTTGCCCACAGCCACGTTGGCTCCTGTGGCGTTCAGTTCTTCTACAAGTTTGTCGATGTATTCGTTGTCCTTGAAGTCCTCAGTCTTCATCGACTTGATTTTCACTGCCATTTCAGAGCTCCTTTCCGCCATGCGTATGCAAGGCCTAAAATAAGAATAAACATGAAGATTGCGATGCAGAGTAATCCCGAAGGTCCGAGGCTGCGCATGATGGTAGCCCAAGGATAGAGGAACACTGTCTCGACATCGAAGATTAGAAACAGGATGGCGAAAATGTAGTAGCCTGATTTGAACTGAATCATTGACTCACCGCGGGTCGGGATTCCGCATTCATAAGTCTCGCCTTTCTTTACCGAGTAGGATTTAGGACCGATCAGTCTTGCGATCATGTATCTGTCTCTTATACACATCTCCGAGCCCACGAGACACTGAGCGATCTC
>USNC01000335.1 GCA_900555915.1 uncultured Porphyromonadaceae bacterium
CACGCGTAAGATCGTCGGCAGCGTCAGATGTGTATAAGAGACAGGTCAAAGACCGCAAGGTGGTCATAGGTTTTGAATCGGGCGTCAGTGTCAATGCGAAGGGTCCGGTGACCGTAGCCGTCGGAAGTGCCGATTTCAAAGGGGCGGAGGTCAAGACGGCTGCCGAACTGAAGATTACGGGCGATATCAATGTGCCGGAGACCATAAAGATAGATGCCAATTCAGCCGGAAAGGTGATCATGAACAATGTGGCTTGCGGCAAACTGAAGATAGATGCGAGCAGCGCGGCGTCTGTGGCTGTAAAGGCTCTCGCCGGCTGTCTTGACATTGATGTCTCAAGCGCTTCGGATGTGAATGTGGGAGCTGCCCGCGGGGCTGAAATAAAGATAGAAGCCTCAAGCGCATCGTCGGTGACCGTGGCAGGAATCAAGGCGGGCAATGTTGATGCCGAAGCTTCGAGCACCGCCAAGGTGAGTCTCGAAGGCGTATGCTCCTCCTTCAACAAAGACGTTTCTTCGGCTGCTGTGGTAAAACACGGAAAACTCGTGGTCAGGAAATAAACACTGCAAAAACTTCATATAATATACATTCCTATGGTTTCTTCCTTCCGGCGGTCGCTCGTGATCTCATTATTGTCGGTGTTGTTTCTCTCCCCGCCGGCGTTTGCGCGCATAGCAGTGCTCGACATGACAGTCCGCAATAGAGAGAGTGAGATTTCCGGCGATTGGTCAAGGTCGCTCTACTCCGCCACTTATATGTGCGACATCGCCGGATATGACTATATTGTCACCGACGAACTGGAGGAGGCACTCGATTGCAGCATGGTATTGCTGGCAAACTGCATTGTCAGTTCTTCATTCAGCCGTGAGGAGTGGCTTGAAATCGAGGAGTGGATAGGCGGAGGGGGAGTGCTGTTGGCTCCGGCCCTGCGTTCGGCACATGACTCATGGTCGGATGTGGCGGGCAATATCTTCGGCATAGACATGACGCAGCGGATTGTGAAAAGCAAGGAACGCAAAGTCATAAACTGGGAATCCGCATTTTTCGACGACCGCGAACTTGAGTATATCGACGACGAGCATGAGCGCGCCACTTCCATAGGCGAGATCAAGACCTTTTCTCTGGCAGCCGGTGATTGCGATGTGCTCGCGAGATTTGACGACGGCGGAGCCGCTGTGGTCAGAAACAGTTTGGGGTCAGGAAAGGCATATCTCGTATCGCTGGCATGGAGGGATGTGGTGCAGCGCAATCAGTTGAACAAGGATCTCAACGCTTCCAGACAATACAACAATGGCTTCGAGCCTTCTTCCGATGTCTGGGCGCTTTTTCTGCGCAGCATCCGTGCCGCAGTCACGGATGTCTCGGTATGGAAATTCACCGTGCCCGGAGGCTATACCCAATTGCTTGTGCCCACCCACGACTGCGACAGCCGAACAGCATATGATGAGATGCACCATATGTCGGAATATGAGAAATCGGAGGGCCTGAGCGGACACTATTTCCTTACTACCCATTATTTCAGCGACAAACTAAATTTCGGACATTCCTATCTTTCCGATTTTTATAATGAAACCACCATACCGAAGGCGGCGAGCCTGATTGCCGACGGGCACACAGTGGGCAGCCATTCCGTATGCCATTTCCCTGATTTCAACAAGACGCGCAATACTGATGTAGTGACCCGCGATGAGTATGCCATGCGTGCCACATGCAAGGATGGCAAGAGCACCGGGGCGTCCACATGGGCCGAGATTGTGATGTCGAAGCAGATCATAGAGGAGGATCTTGGCAATGACGTGCGTTCGTTCCGTTCGGGGCATTTGTGTGTGAATCAAGATTTCCACAGTATGCTGCAGGCGGGGGAGTATGCGTTCCAGTCGTGCTATACGGGAGGCGACATACTGTCGGAATTCCCGTTTTTCGGTCGTCTGCGCAATGAGTGGGACGGCGAACTCTCGGATGTGCTCACATTGCAGCTTCATATTTCCGATGTCTACAACAATAAGGAAGGCGTTGAGCCACTGAATGATGATACCTGGAACACACATTCCGCTCCGGATGATTGGTTTGAGGCTATGAGGCGGCGGCTCAGGGGTAATTATGCTTCGGCCATTTTGCTGGTGCATCCCAACAGGGAGTGGAAGATGACTCTGCAGAAGAGATTGATAGACAGACTCGACAGAAATGAAGTGGCACTCTACAACTTTGAGGAGTATGGCGACTTCTGGCTCGCGCGCCATAGCGCCCGATACTCTTGCAGGTTTGAAAAAGAGACCGGAAGCCTCGTGATCCATACCGATATTGATTCCCTTTTCAGAAGCAAGATGACCTTTGCTGTCGAGTTGGGCGACGTGCCGGTGGAATCTGTCAGGATAGTCGGGCATCTGTCTCTTATACACATCTGACGCTGCCGACGATCTTACGC
>USNC01000336.1 GCA_900555915.1 uncultured Porphyromonadaceae bacterium
GAGATCGCTCAGTGTCTCGTGGGCTCGGAGATGTGTATAAGAGACAGCTCATGTTATGAGCCGGAGAAAAGCGGTGTGCTCCGGTATGATGCCCTCGTGAGGCAGGGAAGATGGGATGACATCATCGAAAGATCGCGGAAGGAACAACCCTCTGGCATATTCGGAATCCAGGCTTTGAATCTTGCCCTCGGCATGAAGGGGCAGCTTGCCGACTCCATGTTCGGGTTCAGACAGGATGGGGTGGATGGTCTCATAGGGGAGGGGCGGCTCGACAACACTACTCCGCTGGTGACCGCCGAGGCCTTGTATAGGCTCGGACTTACCAACATAGCATTCTCCACTGTCTTCGACATGCAGGAATCGATCATGAACGACCGGAAGAGCGGACGCTTCATGAAGCGGCTTGCCGAATGCGCCATCATCAACGGCAACTACAAGGTGGCGGAGAAATACATAAGGTATCTGCGGCAGAGCCTCTATTATGCGGACTGGGCCGAAGAAGCGGAAACACTTCTCGGCAATGATGCCGCAGTGGCGAGTCATCCGGTCTACGGCCCTTTGAGGAAGGTGGGTTTCAGCAGAGTCGCTTTCTACGACCGGAATCAGATAGAGAAGATCCTCGCAATGGCGGCTGTCGACAGCAAGGGAGCCAACAGGCTTGCCTGGCAGTATTTCTGCGCCGTCTCCATGCTCAAGGGTGACCTCCCGACGCTTGCCGGTGTGTATGCCTCGTCGGGCGGTATGTATGACGGGACCCGCATGCCGCGTCATGTGCAGGAGGCAGTCGCTATGTACTGGACATCCGGACACCCTACGTTCGAGGGGCTGCAGCTGCCTGTCGACGACGGGATTAAACAGCAGACGATGGAACTCGCACGCGCGGTGGCTTCCAATCCAAATTCTCCGGAGGTCTGGGAGCGGGTGGCGCCTGGATCGTTCAGTGTGTATTTTCTGAGACTGATGACTCAAAGTCCGAAGCAACAACCGACAACTCAACTCGCAACACATGAATAGTAAAACAAGAATATTAGCCTACATAACGGCATGCCTGCTGCTCACCGCGTGCGGCGACGTGCGTCCGCCCGATATGCCGCAGGAGTCTGGGCTGCCGCCGATATTTCCGGATTATGCCGGAGTGACAATCCCGGCGGAGATAGCACCGATGAATTTCAATATTGACGATCCGGATGCGGAGCGGGTTTATGTGAAAGTGACCGGTTCGAAGGGCGGAATGATGGAGACGTCAGGCTGTCTGGCGGATTTCGACATGGATGACTGGCATGAACTGGCAGCCCGGAATGCCGGGGGAGAACTGTCATTCGATGTCAGCGTCAGATACAGCGGAGGCCGGTGGCGGCGGTTCGCACCATTCGTGATGTTTGTCAGCGACCGTCCGCTCGGCGATTACGGAGTGGTCTACCGCAAGATAGCCCCCGGCTACCAGACTTTCAGCAAGACCGGTATCTATCAGCGGGAACTCGGCTCGTTTGAAGAGTCGCCCGTGCTTGAGGAGACGGCGGTGAAAGGGCAGTGCATAAACTGCCATTATTCCAACCGCGGGAGCGCCGACAACTTCACCATCCATGTAAGGGGAAAGGATGGAGGCACCGTGGTGCGCAGCGGCGACCGGCAGGCCTATGTCGATACGAAACGCCCTTACACCAAAGGAAACGCCACCTACGGATACTGGCACCCGGAAGGAAGGTATGTGGTCTATTCCGTCAATAAAATAGTGCAGAATTTCTATATGGACCGCGGGCACAACATAGAGCCTTGGGATGTGCTGTCCGATCTGATGGTGTATGACATCGAGACCGGCGACGTGATTACTTCTCCCGCGGTGGCGACAGGCAATTGTGAGACAACCCCCGCCTTCTCGCCTGACGGAAAGACTGTATATTTCTGCCTCGCCGACTCTCTCGACATGCCAAACGATTATGACAAACTGAAATACAGTCTGTGCAGCATCGGGTTTGATGCCGCGAAGGGGGAGTTTGGTGACAGAATCGACACTTTGATACATGCCGGCGGCATTGGGAAAAGTGTCAGCCTGCCGCGCCCTTCGTACGACGGACGGTATGTCATGTACAATCTCACTGACTACGGCACATCACCGGTGCATCATGCCGACGCCGACCTCTGGATACTGGATCTGAAAACAGGTGAGACTCGCGCCATGGATGAACTCAACAGCGACTGCAGCGACGGCTACCACAACTGGAGCAGCGGTGGCAACGGATGGTTTCTCTTCAGCAGCAAGAGGAAAGACGGGATGTATGCCAACCTTTACCTCTCGATCATGGGGGAAGACGGGAAGGCCACGAAACCCTTTCTTCTACCCCAGCGAAACCCGCGCGAGTATTACGACGCTGCCCTGCATTCATTCCTGTCTCTTATACACATCTGACGCTGCCGACGATCTT
>USNC01000337.1 GCA_900555915.1 uncultured Porphyromonadaceae bacterium
AAAGACGGCTATCACGTAAGCCGAGCCACTGTCTACAATACTGTCGAACTTCTCGAGGACGCCGGCATTCTCAGGAAACTGTCGCTCGGCCACGCGACAGCGGTCTATGAACTGCACCGCGACAACCACATACATCTGATGTGTCGCCGTTGCGGCAGAATATGGGAGACGGAAAGTCCGCAGATCACTGCCGCCCTGATGCGCCTTCGTTCCGATTCTTTTTTTCCAGACAGTTCGGATGTCACGGTCTACGGGCTCTGCTCCGAATGCGCCGATATGCAGATTGAGAAATAGATCCGTGAAATTCATTGCAGCGGATCGATGTGTTGTTATTAACCCTAAAACCTAAACTCCAACCCCAAAACTTAATGTCATGGCCAAAGTGAAACCTTTCAAGGGGGTACGTCCCCCGAAGCATCTCGTGGAGCAGGTGGCTTCACGTCCGTATGACGTGCTGAATTCCGAAGAAGCCCGCAAGGAGGCCGAAGGAAATGAGAAATCGCTTTATCATATCATAAAACCGGAGATTGATTTCGCTCCCGGTTTTGACGAGCACGACCCGGCTGTATACGATAAAGCAGTGGAAAACTATCGGAAATTCCGCGATATGGGATGGCTCGTGCAGGATGAGAAGGAGAAATACTATATCTATGCCCAGACCATGAACGGACGTACGCAGTACGGATTCGTCGTGGCTGCATGGGTAGACGATTACATGAACGGCCGTATAAAGAAGCATGAACTCACACGCCGCGACAAGGAGGAAGACCGAATGAAGCACGTGCGTTGCAACAATGCCAATATCGAACCGGTCTTTTTCGCTTTCCCAGACAATCCTGCTCTGCAGCAGATCATCGACGATGTCACCGCAGGGCAGCCGGAGTATGACTTCGTGGCTCCGGACGGGTTCGGACATACTTTCTGGGTGATCGACGATCCTGACACTATCGAGAGCATCACCCGTGAGTTTGACCGTATTCCGAATCTATACATCGCCGACGGTCATCACCGCAGCGCCGCCGCGGCACTCGTCGGCAATGAGAAGGCAAAAAGCAATCCCGACCATAATGGGGATGAGGAATACAACTACTTCATGGCTGTGGCTTTCCCCGCATCGCACCTCAAGATCATCGACTACAACCGCGTGGTCCGCGATCTCAATGGCCTGTCGGAAGATGAATTCCTCGACAAAGTTCGCGTGAATTTCGATGTGGAGGAGATGGGTGAGGATATATATACTCCGACAAAACTCCACAACTTCTCGCTGTATCTGGGCGGCAGATGGTATTCGCTTACTGCAAAGCCCGGAACCTACGATGACAATGACCCGATCGGTGTGCTCGACGTGACTGTGTCGTCAGATCTGATTCTGCGCGACATTCTCGGCATCACCGACCTGCGCAGCGACAAACGCATCGACTTCGTCGGCGGTATCCGCGGACTCGGCGAACTGAAACGTCGCGTCGACAGCGGTGAGATGAAGATGGCTCTTGCGCTTTATCCGGTCACAATGGACCAGCTCATCGACATAGCCGACTCCGGCAACATAATGCCCCCGAAGACCACCTGGTTCGAACCAAAACTGCGCTCCGGCCTCGTGATCCACAACCTCGAGTGACACCGCCCCTCAAAATACAATCAGGCTCCCGGAGCAGACCGGGAGCCTGTCGATCTTTCCCACCCCTCCACATTCCAATCCCGCTCCGACGGCGTGGTTTGATCCGGGAATTCAACTATGTGCTGATATAGCGGAAAGAATAAGGAGAAGTGCTTGTGATTTTATAACGTATATGCATTCTACAAAAATATATACAGTATGCGGGTCGTATCTTTTTTTGCGGGTTGTGGCGGTCTTGATCTTGGGTTTAAGCAAGCCGGTTTCAATGTTGTCTGGGCTAACGAGATAGAGCGACATTGTCGTGATACGTATATTCGCAATCATCCGGATACAGTATTTGTAGAAGGCGATATTTGCAAAATCAACATAGATTCAATACCGGATTGCGATGGATTTATCGGAGGGCCGCCATGTCAGTCATGGAGTGTGGGCGGAAAACAAAAAGGTCTTGAGGATAAAAGAGGTGTGCTTTTTTTGAAATATATTGAACTTATAAAGTTTAAGCAACCTAAATTTTTTGTAATTGAAAATGTAAAAGGAATGCTTGATGTGAAGTTCAAAAAAGTGTTTGATGAATTTATATGTACGCTTGATGGCTCTGGATATGATGTGTTCTGGCAATTGCTGGATGCAGTGGATTTCCGTATTCCTCAGAACAGGGAGAGGCTGTTTATTGTCGGATTTAAAAAAGAAACCAAAGCAAGATTCAGGTTTCCGAAACCTTTGCAAATCCCCGCAATATCGCTGTCTCTTATACACATCTGACGCTGCCGACGATCTTACGCGTGTAGA
>USNC01000338.1 GCA_900555915.1 uncultured Porphyromonadaceae bacterium
CGTAAGATCGTCGGCAGCGTCAGATGTGTATAAGAGACAGTTAAAATCTTGAACGAACGTTCGAGTCTTTCGGAAAGATTATTAAACATATATTGATATTTGGATTACTTCAGTAGATTAGTGTCGGTGTCGGGAAAAATCACTTTTGGGGTGAATGTCGCCGCTTCTTCCGGCGTCATCAAGGCATAGGCGATTATTATCACGATATCGCCCACCTGCGCCTTTCTCGCGGCGGCCCCGTTGAGGCATACCACTCCGGAATCTCTCTTGCCTGCGATGACATAAGTCTCGAGGCGCTCTCCGTTGTTGTTGTTGACGATGGCCACTTTCTGACCGGGTAAAATTCCGGCCGCATCAAGCAGCGCGGAGTCGACCGTGATACTTCCGATATAATTGAGATTGGCCTCGGTGACGTGCACCCTGTGAATTTTCGAGGCCAGCATTTCTATTTGCATTTCTCCGGTGTGTTATCTGTATCTGATATTATCTATAAGTCTCACTTTACCGCAGTAGACAGTGATGCAACCTACGATGTCGGGAGACTCCGACCATTCTTCTACCGGGAGAAGAGTACGGCCATCGACTATCTCGAAATACTCCACTTCCATATGTGGGATAGCGTTTATTCTCTCCACCACGGTGTCGTGTGTGGCCGCCACGCTGTGCTTGAAGGAGTATTCCACGCTGTAGGCGAGAGCCTCATGGATGCCGGGAGCCACCTTCCGCTGTTCATCGGTCAGCAGCGCGTTGCGGGAAGAAAGAGCCAGACCGTCGTCAGCCCTTTTGATCGGAACCGGGACAATCTCCACGTCAATATGCTCGGAGGCCACCATATTGCGGATCACTGCAATCTGCTGGAAATCTTTCTCTCCGAAATAAGCGCGGGTGGGACGCACGAGCCGGAACAGACGGCATACCACCTGCGCCACGCCCTGAAAATGCCCGGGACGGAATTTGCCTTCCATCACTTCGGCGGCGGTGCCGAGTTCAAACACATGGTCGGATGCGGTGCCGTCGGGATACATTTCCTCAACCGACGGCGCGAACACTGCCGTCACCCCTTCCGCCGCGAGCAGGCGGAAATCTGACTCCTCGTCGCGCGGATACGTGGCGAGGTCGGTTGGATTGTTGAACTGCGTCGGATTAACAAAGACACTGACGATAGCGAGGTCGTTCTCTCCGACCGCTTTCTTCACGAGCGAGAGGTGACCGTCATGCAGCGCACCCATCGTCGGCACAAAGCCTATTGTCTTTCCATTGTCGAGCGAACGGCCGGTGAGGTCGATCAGATCGCTGACTTTACGAATTATCTGCATTGTCATTTCTTTTGTATGAAAAATCACAATCTCCGGCATCAGCAACAGCCCTGAGGACCGGATGCCGCATTTGAACTCGCAAAGTTAATAAAAAATACTTGAAACCACAAGTTTGAACGCATCTGTTATTAAAATTATTCAAGTTTCGGCAGCGAAACTTGAATTAATAAAACCTAAAATATTTGCTCATTACAGGGAAAATCCGTAACTTTACCTCATCAAACCACAATAAATAATTTAAATGACAACAAAACTACTTATCGCGACAATCGCCGGTATGCTGGCATGTCCTGCATTCGCGGCCGCTCCTTTCGAGAAAGGCAAGAGTGCGCCGCGTCAGCTGAATCAATCGCCGAAGCCTATGGCAAAAGCGGGCGAGCAGACCCTTATCAACGAGGATTTCTCTAAATTCACCGGTGGCACCGAAGACACCCCCGGCGACGAGATAACATATGAGAACGGTTATCATATCCCGGAATCACTGACACTGACACCCGGCTGGACAGGCGGCGGCATATTCCCCACAGCCGGATCGATCGCCCTCATGGACCGTGCAGGCCTGAACCAGCTCGGTTTCATATCCACGCCCGCGCTCAACCTCGGCGGCACCGCCATACTCACGTTTCGCGCCAGATTACTGCCCGGTTCAGAATCCGGATCGCTCTGGGTGGCGCTGTGCGACGACTATGACGGACCGGGCGACGACCAGGCCGACTTCAAGCTAACATCCGAATGGGCGGAATACACTCTTACCGCCACCAACGGCTCCCTGGAGGAACCCTCTTACTTCCAGCTACAGGCCGAGAACGGATACGTGCAACTCGACGACATCAGGATAGATTTCAAAAGCCTTTTCTAGTGCTTTTGGATCCATGTTCCATGTTTCATATTCACTGTCAATAAAGACTGGAATACCTCCTTCATAGACAACTGGATTGACAGTTGCATCAAAAGTCATATCACTGCAGAATACTTTATCACCAGGTCTTACTCCTGCTGCCTTTACAGCAAGATGTAAAGCTGCTGTACCTGCTGATAAAGCAACTGCATATTTACATCCGATCTTTTCACAA
>USNC01000339.1 GCA_900555915.1 uncultured Porphyromonadaceae bacterium
CTTATAAACTTATAAACTCATAAACTTCAAGTTGAGCTTGCGAAACTTGAATAAATAATTTTTGTTAATTTTGTAAACTATTTCGTTCCGCCGCGGTCTATAATAAATGAAGGGAAAGTTTCGCAAGTTTATTCTGACTGTGACCTTGTTTCTTAAGTTGTGCTTGCGTTGCTTGAATTAAAAGAAATAGAAACTATGTATATGAATAAAAAAAATATTTTTTTAGCATCGGTTGCCGTGACAATGGCTTTAGGCACTACGGGATGCTCGGTTTTCAAATCGTCCGGAAAGTCTGACGATTCCGGCAAGGGATTGCAGGGCTGGGTGGAATCTGGCGAAAAAGAAGCCGGAAAGGTAAAGGATGAGGCTAAGAAAGAAGGTGGCAGAATAAAGAAAGAAACAGATAAGGCTATGGCGGAAGTCAATGAAAAACTTCAGGACATTGCGGATGCGGCTAAATACAGCAATCTCTCAGGCGACTGGGCCATAGAGACTGTGCTCGGTAAGAAGGCGGTCGGAGAGACTGCTCCGTTCCTCAAGTTCGCACCTGATGAAAACAGAGTCTATGGCAACAACGGATGCAATGTGCTCAACGGTGCGTATGTCATAAATAGCACTGAGAAGACTGTCTCTTTCAGCAATCTCGCCACCACTATGATGCTGTGTGCCAAGACTGGCATTACCGATGTCGAGATAGGCCAGGCGCTCGGTGCCACCGTGAGATATTCGCTCGACACTTCAACCCCCGACCAGCAGCTCGTCTTCTACAATGCGGCCGGCCAGGAGGTGATGACGCTGATGCACCGCGATTTTCATTTCCTTGACGGCACTTGGGCGGTGGTTGCCATTGATGGAGAGAAAGTGAATGTCCCCGACATGAAAGTTGCGCTTGATGTTGACGAGAAGCGTATGCATGGCAACACCGGGTGCAATATCATCAACGGTGAACTTGAGACCGATATGGACACTGCCAACTCTATCTCGATATCCCGGATCGCGATGACCCGTATGGCTTGTCCTGATTCCGGATGGGAGACAAGAATGACCGTGGCTCTTGAAGAGGCTGTGACGGCGAAACAGATAAATGCCGACGAGATAGAATTTATCGGAAGCAATGGTCAGCAGGTTATGCTCCTTAAGCGGACCTCTCCGATGGAAGACTGATTTTATCCTTTGTAAATCTGATTTTAACCTCTATAAAGTGGAAGTAAGAATCGACAAATGGCTTTGGGCCATGCGCGTGTTCAAGACACGCACTATTGCCACCGACGCATGCAAGAAAGGGAGGGTCACAATGGGTGGCGCTCCAGTGAAGCCGTCGCGTACTGTGAAAGAAGGCGATATAATCGATGTGAAGAAACCTCCGGTTACGTACACATTCAGGGTTAAGGCCACGGTTCAAAACCGTCTTGGAGCGAGACTCGTGCCGGATTATCTTGAGAACCTTACCCCGCAGAGCCAGTATGATCTGCTCGAGATGACGAAAATATCCGGATTTGTCGACCGCCGTAAAGGTTTGGGCCGACCTACTAAGAGAGAGGGCAGGGAAATGTCGCGTTTCAAGGAAGATACATATGCTGATACGTATTTTCTTGATTGGGAAGACGACGATGATGATGAATAGGATGAATTTGGCGCGGTATTTGCTTTGCTTCTGATGATGAAAAGAAGAGAAATAGAAATAAAAGGGGCTCGGGTCAACAATCTCAAGAATGTTGACCTGCGCTTGCCTATAGGTGATTTTATCGTCATGACCGGTGTCAGCGGAAGCGGTAAGTCTTCCCTGGCGTTCGATACTCTGTATGCCGAGGGGCAGCGCCGCTATGTGGAGAGTTTGTCGGCATATGCCCGGCAGTTTCTGGGAAGAATGGCCAAACCGGAATGCGACTACATAAAAGGTCTGCCACCCGCTATAGCGATCGAGCAGAAAGTCAATACACGCAATCCCCGAAGCACTGTGGGTACTTCAACCGAGATATACGACTATCTCAGGCTGCTTTTTGCAAGGGCGGGACATACTTTCTCGCCGGTCACCGGGGAGGAAGTCAGGCGCGAGACTATCGAGGAGATTGTGCGCCGCATTCTCGATTGCGGCGTAGGCACCCGGATCGCCGTTCTGATTCCCCTTTCCTTGCCCGAGGGCAGGGATCTCATTGCCCAACTCGAGATTTACCGGAAAGAAGGCTATTCCAGGCTTGAGAACGATGGTGCCTTTATCGATATCTCTGATGTCATATCCCGCCTTGACGGCGGGGAGATAAGTTCGGAGGAGGCTCTCGGTTTCCGGCTCCTTATCGATCGCCTGTCGGTAAGCGACGACAAGGATGAGGTGTCGAGACTGACTGACTCGCTCGAGACCGCATATTTCGAAGGCCACGATCACTGC
>USNC01000340.1 GCA_900555915.1 uncultured Porphyromonadaceae bacterium
ATCTACACGCGTAAGATCGTCGGCAGCGTCAGATGTGTATAAGAGACAGGGCCACGGTGATGCAGTCGTCGGTCTCGAGCCCGCCCTTGAAGCCGTCGCGCATGTTGGTCTTCACGAGTACGCCCATGTCGCTCCCGGCCGCCTTCATCACTTCCTCCATACACATCCGCATCAGGCGCATGCGGTTGTCGAGCGAGCCGCCGTATTCGTCGCGCCGCCGGTTGGTGTAGGGCGAGAGGAACTGCGATATCAGGTAGCCGTGGCCGGCATGCACCTCCACGCAGTCGAAGCCCGAGTCGCGGGCGGTGCGCACGGCGTCGCCGAAGTCGCGGGCCATCTGCCGCAGCTCATCCCTGCGCAGACCGCGCACTATGGTGGGGGAGTAGAGGTTGAAGCCGGTGCTGGCGCCCACAGGGATGCCGCCTGCCGTCTTTATGTGGGTCATGTTGCCGCAGTGCCCTATCTGAATCGACGCCTTGGCGCCTCTCTCGTGAATGCCGTCGGTGATCTCGCGGAGCAGGCCGGATATCTCGGGGCGGAGCCAGAGCTGTGTGTCGAATGAGAGTGCCGAGCGGTTTACGCCCGCGTAGGCGAGCGTGGTCATCCCCACCCCGCCCTCGGCCACGCTCCAGTGGTAGTCGCGGAGCATGTCGGTGGGGTTGTTGTCGCGTCCCATGCCTTCGAAGGCCGCGCTGCGTATCGATCTGTTGCGGAGTTCCACCGGTCCTATCTTGCCCGGGGTGAATAGTCTGTCCTGATTGGTCACCATATGAAGGGTATTATGTATTTTCTGTTGAGTGAGGTGAATTCTTCGCCGAATTCCGCCTCGTATCTCCTGTAGGTCGACCGGGCGCGCGGGCCGAGATTGGCGAAGGTCCAGAGTGCGAATATCACTCCCGGCAGCGACCATGTCAGGATGGCGAAGCCCACCCATTCCGTCACCTCGCCGAGATAGTTGGCCGAGGAGACATATCTGAACATGCCGCCGCGCGGTATGTAGTGGCGCCGGTCGCCGGGTTTGCGCAGATGTCTGATGATGTGGTCGGAGTGGATGTTGATCGCCATGCCGGCCGCGAACACGAGCATCCCCGCTATGAAACGCGGGTCGGCGAGCCATGTGTCGGGGTAGCGGTCTGCCGGCGACACGTAGAAGAGCCATCCCGCTATCAGATATGCGTTGACCATGTTGAAGAGCATTCCCATCAGCATTATGGCCAGCGGTATCTTGTTCTTCCCCTTGATGAGCATCGGGAAGATGAAGGTGCGCTGGAAATAGTGGATAAGTATCGGGGCTGTCATCACTGCCAATGTCAGTTCGCCGCGCCTCGGCGATGTGAGCCATATCGCCAGCACGCAGACAATCACCGGTGCCTCCATGATGAACCATCCGGTGCGGTTGCCGATGGCCGGACCCCATTTCGGATTGTAAAACATCCCGTAGCCGGGATTGATATATCGGAGCGCGATGAAGACCACCGCGGCGAGCGCCACCATGATATATTCCACACTCCGGAAAACTATAGGGTCGAAAATTCCGTTCATCATAATATAGGGTTTTAACCTTCTTTCGCTGAAAGCGACAGTTTTATTTACAAAGTTATATATTTTTGATGAGATTCGCAATATGAACGACAATAATCACACTTTTTGTCCTTTGGTTTCTATTTTCTGCACGATGCGGCAGTTTCTCCGCCTGCAGGTGGTATGTCTTGTCATGGCGCTGGTGGCGCTCCCGGCCTCGGCGGGCGGCAACGGCGATTTCACCCCATCGCGCGGGCAGAAGGCTGTGCGCACTTCCACCGATGTGGTGCTCGTGGCGCTCCCGGTGGCGGCCCTGGCCACCACGGTGGCCTTGCAGGACTGGGAGGGACTGAAGGAGGGGGCCATATCGGCGGGTGTCACTGTCGGTGCCACTCTCATTCTGAAATATTCGGTCAGGGAGCGGCGTCCCGATTTCAGCAACAACCACTCTTTTCCATCCGGACATGCTTCGGTCACTTTCGCCGCCGCCTCTTTCATTGGCAGGCGCTACGGCTGGAAATATGCAGTCCCGGCTTATGCGCTCTCTGCCTATACGGCGTGGGGACGGGTCTACGGTAAGAAGCATCATTGGTGGGATGTGGTGGCGGGTGCCGCCATCGGCACGGCCTCTTCGCTCATCTTCACACATCCCTATCTGCGCAGGCATGAGTTCGCGCTGGTGCCGGTAGCCACCGACACCGAGGCCGGACTCGCATGCAGTTTCACTTTCTGAGACGGGGAAATAAAAATATGGAAAAAAAGAAAAAGACGGGATTTGCTCTGCAAGCAATCCCGTCATTATTTTGTGGGCGAAGATGGATTCGAACCACCGAAGGTATAAACCAGCAGATTTACAG
>USNC01000341.1 GCA_900555915.1 uncultured Porphyromonadaceae bacterium
GCTCATATGGAGGCTCTAAGGCCGAGGGATGGATGCCGAAAGAAATTCTTGACACCTATCCGGGCTATGACATGGACAAAGAGGAGAAAGACAAGGATTATAATGAATATCACAGGATAGGGGTGATGTACAATGCCATGCTTCTTCCGCTCTCGGGCTACACGGTGAAAGGTTTTCTCTGGAATCAGGGCGAGTCGAACGTTGGGCTGCACGACGAGTACCCCTCACATCAGAAGGATATGGTGGAGCACTGGCGCAGTCTCTGGGGCCAGGGCGAACTGCCGTTCTATTTCGTGGAGATTCCGGGCTGGAACTATGGCGATCCCGATGGCGACAGCGCGGCTCTTTTCCGGGAGAGCCAGCACAAGGCGGCGCGGATCACTCCCGCCAGCGGCATAGTGTGCACTTCCGATCTCGTGTATCCTTTCGAGACCGACGATATCCATGCGCGTAAGAAAAAGGAGATAGGTGAGCGGCTGGCGTTCATGGCCGGCCGCCGCACATATGGCTTGGAGGGTATTCCTGATCAGTATCCGGCCTACAAGTCTGTGCAACTCAACGGCGACACGGCGGTGATAAGCCTTCAGTCGCCATGGTCCGGACTGAATCCCTATAAGGATATGCCCGGCTTCGAGGTGGCGGGCGACGACCATGTGTTCTATCCGGCAAAGGCCGATCAGGTGCTGGACGACAAATATCAGTTCAGCATCGTCGTGAGCAGCGACAAGGTGAAAGACATAAAGGCGGTCAGGTATAATTTCAAGAATTTCGCAGTAGGAGAAATCCACGATATGCTGGGACTTCCGCTCGTGCCCTTCCGCACCGACGACTGGACCGACGCACGCAGCGCCGCAGAATGAACCGCTCATAAGCTAACCCCATAAACGAACCCCAATCAACTAACCTCATAACCTTCAAGTTGAGCGAAGCGAAACTTGAATTAAAGTCTGATTACCATGAAAAGAATACTCGGAGCATCCGCCATCGGAGCTCTTCTGGCCGTGTCGGCCTGCACAGGAGGAAACAAGACTACAGACAACACCCCCGAATTCGTGACAGTCACCGACGGCGAATTCATGCGCGGTGACTCCGCCTACCGCTATGTCGGTGCCAATTTCTGGTATGGAGCGATACTCGCCTCCGAAGGGGAGGGTGGCGACCGCGAAAGGCTCGCGGCGGAACTCGACACGCTCTCGGCCATAGGAATAGACAATCTGCGCATCCTTGTGGGTGGTGACGGCGAGGAAGGGTTGCCGTCGCATATCTCCCCGACGCTTCAGAAGGCTCCCGGCGAATACAACGATACTTTGCTGCGCGGACTCGACTATCTTCTCGCCGAACTTGAGAAGCGCGACATGAAGGCTGTGCTCTATCTCAACAATGCCTGGGAATGGAGCGGCGGTTTCTCCACTTATCTTGAGTGGGCAGGCGCGGGCAAAGCGGTCAATCCGGCGGTCGACGGTTATCCGGCATACATGGAATATGCTTCGCAGTTCGTGGCCAACGATTCTGCTATGAATCTTGCCGACAGACATCTGCGCAATATAGTGGGGCGTGTCAGCACCGTGACGGGCAAACCATATGCGGAATCTCCCGCCATCATGTCGTGGCAGATAGCCAACGAACCCCGCGCTTTCAGTCCCGAACATAAGGAGCATCTGCTCAGATGGATCGAGAGGAGCGCGAAGTCGATAAAGGAAAAGGATCCAAACCATCTGGTGTCGGTGGGCAGCGAGGGGCTGTGGGGTTGCGAGAACGATCTCGATCTCTGGACCCGCATCCATTCACTGCCCGATATCGATTATGCCACCATCCATGTCTGGCCCTACAACTGGAGCTGGGTGTCGGAATCCACTCTCACCGACAGTCTTCCTACCGCGTGCCGCAATGCCAGCGAGTATATAAAGGCTCACCGGACATCGCTCGACAAGGCGCTCGGCGAGGGACACCGCAAACCGATAGTGCTTGAGGAGTTCGGTTATCCGCGCGACAACATGCAGTATGCTCCGGGCACTCCCGTAAGCGGGCGCGACGGTTTCTATGCCCATGTCTTTGACGAAGTGGTGGGCGGTGGCGACCTTCAGGGTGTAAACTTCTGGGGATGGGGCGGTCTTGCAGTCCCGGCGCACGACACATGGCAGCTCGGCGACCAGTACACCGGCGACCCGGCGCAGGAAGCGCAGGGACTAAACTCCGTGTTTGCAGGCGACGCCTCCACCATCGCTCTAATCAAAAAGGCTTCATCAGCCATCCGCGCCGGTGAAAATTAAGAGTTAAGGGTGAAGAGTGAAAAGTCGAGCTCGCGAGACTTGGATAGTATAAGAATTGGGTAAAATCTGTCTCTTATACACATCTGACGCTGCCGA
>USNC01000342.1 GCA_900555915.1 uncultured Porphyromonadaceae bacterium
AGATCGTCGGCAGCGTCAGATGTGTATAAGAGACAGCTATCATACGGCCCATCTTGCCGTAGCCTATTATCGCTATCTTCATATTTTTTAATTCAAATTTCGCCAAAAGGCGAAATTTGAGGTTTATGGGTTTATATGTTTATAAGTTTATGCGTTATGGTTTTATTTTGTCAGGGATCAGAAGCCGAAGGCTATGTTGTCGATGTAAAGGGTGAGGCCTTCGGTGCCTATGAACGCCTCGCCGCACGACGACGAGGCCATCATCAGCACATGCGTCGGGGTGGCGTCGGCACTGTCCCAGCCCACTTCATGCACCGGCACAAGTTTGCCTTTGGAATTCTTCGCATAATATGCCTTCTCTCCGTCGAGCAGTCCCATCCAGGGTTTGTAGAACGACTCGCCGGTGATGTCGCCGTAATGTATCGGCAGTTCATGCTTGCGGGTCCAGGGGACAGACTTGTTGTAGCGTTCACGTCCGGTGCCGACACGCTTCGCATAAATGTTTCCATTCTCGTCTTCCCAGCGCCGCTGCAGCAGCACGTAGACCTCGGCGTTGTCGCGGCCCTTCAATGTTTTCTTACCGCTGAAACCTGTGGATTTTGTGCGTGTGTCGGTTGCAGGCATATCAATCGCATAGTCATATACGAGGGCCTTCGGCCGCTTCGTGTAAGGTATGCCCATCTCCATCTTGCTGTAGGCGCTTTTGGTGGAAGTGACCGGTTCGAACATCTCGCCGAGATATATCGATCCCGCCACCATCACATCCATATTGACAATCCCGAGCGCCTTGACATTTTCCATCTTCGCGCTGCACTTTGCCACGGTGCTTCCACCCTTGCTCGCCGGCTCCACAGTGTTGGAGCCCTTTACGACCCCGCAGACTTTCGCGTAGGCATTTGAAGTGGCCCAGGGGGAACCTCCGGTATTGCGGTATGCCTTGTTGCCGCTGACGGTGGCACGCGGGGCAATCTCATATAGGGTCTTGCCATGGCCTCCTATTATTTTGGACTCGGTGATGTTGCGCGTCACCCAGTTTTCCATGTCACCGTATTTTATCGGCTCGAGCCGGAGCGCGTCGGCGGCGCAGACAGCGGCCGCGACAGTGATTAAAGTCAGAATATGTCTTTTCATAGTGGATTGAATATTTTACAGTTGTCAATAATGTCCTGCCGCAACTCTTTTGCGACTGCATTCTCCATATTCTTAACAATCAAATCGATTGAGAGTTCAGATTCGTCAGTCTCCGCAAGTATCCTGTCGGGCGGTGTGATGGCGAGCGACTCCGCATTGAATTTCTCACCGAAACTCAGGAAACAGCCGGCATCAAGATAAATGCGCGCTATCGAGGGTTTTCCCCTGAATCCATGGATGACCCACGGCACGCGGGGATCCAGATCCTTCTTCATGCCCACAATTATGTCGTGGGCTCTGACCGAATGAATGACAAGGGGTTTTCGAAGTCTTTCGGCGAGCATGGCCTGCTTTCTGAAAGCGAGCATCTGGGTTGCGAGCAGCCCTCCCCTCACAAGATCCACACCGCACTCACCGACCGCCACCACGTCGGGGCAAGCCGCAGCGGCCACGAGCTCAACCCAAATCTCCTCCTTTATCCTCATGTCGGCGCCGCAGAAGAGATCGAGATGCCACGGATGCAGCCCGACCGACCATTTCTGCCCCGCGAGCGGCGAAAAGCCTATTGGGGAAGTGGAAATGATGGCTTCAGGAGCCGGCGGCTGCTTATGGGAATGGCAATCTATAATCATATCTAAATAACAATTCTGACCCTCGATTTTCCACACGACGGAAAAAACGATAAAAAAAAGCGCGACCAGCCAATTTCGTTATATCCTTATTATCAAATGATTGACAATGCAAGGCGAATTTTAACTAAAAAAAGTTGCAAAAAAATTTGCACAGACGAAAAAAAGATTGTAATTTTGCAGACGCAAAGGGGACACAAGTCTTGATGCAGCGAAAGCACAAACTCTTGGTGCGGTAGTTCAGCTGGTTAGAATGCCGGCCTGTCACGCCGGAGGTCGCGGGTTCAAGTCCCGTCCGCACCGCCGAGGAGAGAGGAAGAGCAGCATGGTCAACTTCGGTTGCCGGCTGCTCTTTTTCGTTGTGCCACCCCACCCCTCCGAAGGGGGATTTATTGAGAGAGGATTACAGAGTGAAGAGGGAGAAAAAATGATTTTTTTCATCAAATCATCGAAAATAATTTGCACAATCCGAAAAAAGGTTGTAACTTTGCAGACGCAAACGGGACGCAAGTCCTGACGCAAGCGAAAGCACAACACTCTTGGTGCGGTAGTTCAGCTGGTTAGAATGCCGGCCTGTCACGCCGGAGGTC
>USNC01000343.1 GCA_900555915.1 uncultured Porphyromonadaceae bacterium
ATCTACACGCGTAAGATCGTCGGCAGCGTCAGATGTGTATAAGAGACAGTCAGAAGATCGTGCGGACACACGCCCCTTTCCGTGAGGAGTGAGATTGAGTTTTTTCTCGCAAAATCCCTGTCATAATATGGATTTGTCGGGGCGTTGATACAGCGGCATATATCGGGAGCTACGAGCAATCCCTTTCCCGGATTGACCATCAGCACGAAATCCCCGCATTCCTTCAACTGCGACAGATGCTCCTCTCCCGGTTTCCAACCGAGCACGTCTATAAGATATGAGTTGAAAGCATCATATCCTTTTAAAAACTTCACTGGCAGACCACCCGACTCTTCCGTAAGCCGAGCGTATGCGGGATGGACAGCGTCATGTCGTTCTTTCTCTCCGGCAACCGAAAGCCTATGATTAACCGTAAGCTGCACCCACTCTCCGAGATAAAGGGCAAGCGGCCCTGTCGGCTCCGTGCGGACCGCATTCTGAATGGCATCTGCGATTGCATCATCACTTTTTCCTTCGGCCCTCATATCAGCAATGATCTGAGTAGACGTAAGGGCGAATGCGGGCCGCAACAGCCAGCTGTGAAGATACAGCCAACTTCCGAGGCGCAACAGCATCGGCCTGTCTTCCTCATCATACAGATCAAGTTCGTGGGCGAGATGAAATTCCTCTGGCGTCGGCGCATTTTCGTATTCCGTGTCAAGCAACGCAAACCAATTGTCGGCAAGTGCCACTATACCGGGATGGAATGGATAAACACACCGATCGTCGGAATACATCGCGATTGCATACCATACGAGAAAACCTACGTCTTCACGGTTGAGTTCATAATCCACGTATTCTCCGGAGACATCAAAAAACGGGACAGGTGTGCCGTAAAGACGCCTGCACTCATCGATGAAACCATGCCAGAGTCCGGCATCTGCTATCACATCCTGATAATATCCGATCACACACAGTGCAGCCCTTTCCAACACCGCACTGTGAAAACATGCGGCTTTTTTAATCCCGGCTGCGGCTTTTACGAGGCGGGAAGCAAGGTCAAAGTAATATCTGTCGGTAGATTTCTCTTCCGGATAGCAAGGCTGCGCAAGGAGGAACGACTCGAATGTCAGCATATCACACCGGTAAGTTCAGACTGCTTCACAATACACTGCGAACCATCGGCCATATTCTTGACAGACGCGGTGCCATCGGCGAGTTCCTGCTCTCCGATCATCACCACATACCGCACACCTTCTGAATTGGCATACTGCATCTGCTTTTTTATTTTCACATCATCCGGATATAACTGAGCGGAAATACCGGCATCGCGAAGCGATTTTATGCAGCGCATGGCAGCGGCTGCCTCAGACGCACCGAAATTAAGGAACAGCACCTTGACACTGCCGGTGATATCCTCAGGATAGAGATCAAGAGTGTTGAGAACGTCATATATACGGTCAGCACCGAAAGAGATACCTACACCTGAAAGCCCGGAGACTCCAAACACACCGGTGAGATTATCATATCGGCCACCTCCTGTGATCGACCCTATCTCCACATCAAGTGCTTTAACCTCAATGATAGTGCCAGTATAGTAATTCAGGCCGCGGGCCAGCGACACGTCAAATTCCACACCACAGGAGTGTCCGAGATTGTCGATTCCCGCAAGCACCTCACGCATCTCTTCCACTCCTTTCATTCCAGTGTCGCTTGCCCGGAGCAAATCCGACACAACCTCGAGTTTCCGCTCGTTTGAGCCGGTAAGCACGAGCAACGGTCTTATAGTCTCAAACGCATCCTCACTGATTCCTTTGGAAAGCAGTTCCTCTTTCACATTATCGATACCGATCTTATCTATCTTGTCGATGGCGACTGTTATGTCCACTACCTTATCGGCCTCACCGATTATCTCGGCGATGCCGGTGAGAATCTTGCGGTTGTTGACATGAATACAGCAATTGATGCGAAGTTTACCCATGACATGGTCGATAAGCGAGAGAAGCTCCACCTCATTCTGAAGAGAATCCGAACCCACTACATCCGCATCGCACTGATAAAATTCGCGATACCTGCCTTTCTGCGGCCGATCGGCACGCCATACTGGCTGAATCTGGAAACGCTTGAAAGGCATCTGGATTTCATTTCTATGCTGCACCACAAAGCGTGCGAAAGGCACAGTGAGATCATATCGCAGGCCTTTCTCACACATTTCGTTAGTGAGACGCGGAAGATTATTCTGCTGCAGATCATCCGGAGCGACATTTTTCATGAAGTCGCCTGAATTAAGAATCTTGAAAAGCAGTTTGTCGCCCTCCTCTCCATATTTTCCCATCAGTGTAGACCTGTCTCTTATACACATCTGACGCT
>USNC01000344.1 GCA_900555915.1 uncultured Porphyromonadaceae bacterium
ACGAGATCGCTCAGTGTCTCGTGGGCTCGGAGATGTGTATAAGAGACAGTGCTGAACAATTACGACCAGGAAACCACCGACTTCTACCGCTGGAAAATGGAATACACCCAAGAAGAACTTTCTGCACTGATCCTGAAACGCTCCGGCATCGATTACGGGCAAATCATCGATCTTGTCCCTATCGCCCGTGGAACTTCAGGTCGCCTCTGGAAACTGAAAATCGTAGGAACCAAACGGACGCTCACCATCGGCAAAGAACTGGAGATACGCCGTACGCTGTCCACTTCCCATCTCTACAGTTCCGCATTCATAGTAGGTAAGGAAGACGTCTCTCCCGAAGGTATCCCCGGACGCTTCATCCTCACCGGAGCTGGTTGGGGACACGGCGTAGGTTTGTGCCAGATCGGCGCCGCCGTCATGGGCGAGGAAGGATATAAGTATGACGCAATACTGCTGCACTATTACATAGGCGCAAGTATCGAGAAGCTATATGACTAATTCAACAAAACAATAAACAATATCATGAACAGTACAAAAAGAATATCACCGTGGGCATGGGTACCTACCTTATACTTTGCACAAGGCATCCCCTACTTCATAGTCAACAACATCTCGGTACTGATGTTTGCCAAGATGGGTGTTCCCAATGGAGAGATGGCTTTGTTTACGAGTTTGCTGTATCTACCCTGGACCATCAAGCCCTTCTGGAGCCCGTTCATCGACATCATCAAGACCAAACGATGGTGGATCATCTCTATGCAAATCCTGATGTCGATAGCATTCATCCTGTTGACACTGTCTATTCCGAAACCGGATGAAGCAACGATAGCTGCCGGAACAACTCCCATCAGCATGTTCACCATCACACTGGTTCTCTTCATCATTACAGCATTTGCTTCGGCTACACATGATATTGCCGCCGATGGCTTCTACATGCTGGCATTAAGACAGAGCGACCAGGCTGCATTTGTCGGTATCCGAAGCACCTTCTACCGCCTTGCATCCATCTTCGGACAAGGAGTACTCGTAGCCATAGCCGGTGCCATCGAGCTGAGATACAAAGACATTCCACTGTCATGGACCATCACAATGCTGGTTACAGCCGTCATGTTCAGTTTGGTAACTTTCTATCACCTCTTTGCAATACCCAAGCCTACCTCTGACAAGTCTGTGCTGACACCGGGAACAGCCAGTGCAAAAGCCATATTCCAAGAGTTCGGGCGCACATTTGCCACTTACTTCACCAAACCCGGCGTATGGCTGGCCATCGCATTCATGCTGCTTTATCGCCTGCCCGAAGCATTCCTCATCAAGATGTGTATGCCTTTCCTGGTAGCTTCTAAAGAGGCAGGAGGTCTGGAACTTTCCACGGCAGAAGTAGGTATTGTGTATGGCACTATCGGAGTGATATTCCTCACCGTAGGCGGTATCCTGGGCGGATTGTTTGCATCGCGTATCGGACTGAAGAAATCCATTTGGTGGATGGCGGGATGCATGACACTCCCCTGTCTGACCTTCGTCTATCTCGCCATCGGCCAACCCGATAATCTGTTTGCCATCTCCACGGCCATTGCCATCGAGCAGTTCGGCTACGGATTCGGATTCACGGCCTATATGCTTTATATGATGTACTTCTCCGAAGGAGAGTTCAAGACGTCGCACTATGCCATCTGTACCGCCTTCATGGCACTGAGCATGATGATTCCGGGCATGTTTGCAGGTTACCTTCAGGAAGCAGTCGGCTATGTCAACTTCTTCTGGATCGTAATACTCTGCTGTGCCGCCACTATTGTGGTCACGGTGTTTGCCGACAGGAAGATTGACCCGACATACGGGAAGAAGTGATAAGTGATAAAGTGATAAAAAAGAACGATTCATTATGAAAAAGTATATTCTCCTCTGTGTCCTCTGCTTCCTCTGTGGTGCATCGCAGGCACAAAAGATTCGGATAAAGACAGGTATCGAAGTCCTGAAAGATCAGAACTTCAAGTGCTTGGAAGGCAAACGCGTAGGTCTGATTACCAACCCCACCGGAGTGGATAATCAGATGAAATCCACCATTGACATTCTGCATGAAGCACCGAACGTAAATTTGGTTGCCCTCTTTGGTCCGGAGCACGGGGTTCGTGGCGACGTACATGCCGGCGACCACGTGACGGACATCAAAGATGCCACCACCGGATTGCCCGTATATTCCCTTTACGGCAAAACCCGCAAGGCTACACCGGAGATGTTGAAAGACATTGACGTATTGGTCTACGATATCCAGGATATCGGTTGCCGCTCATTCACCTATATCAGTACAATGGGGCTGGCTATGGAAGCAA
>USNC01000345.1 GCA_900555915.1 uncultured Porphyromonadaceae bacterium
CTCAGTGTCTCGTGGGCTCGGAGAGGTGTATAAGAGACAGTACATGTACTACCCCTCTTTCTCCTACGAGATCGGCAACCTCAACCTCGACTACATCCTGGCAATACTGCATCAGAGCAAAGGCCTCATCATCGACATCCGCGACAATGGCGGTGGAAACCTGACCAATATCCGCACGCTCGTGAGCAGACTTATCGACAGGACAGTGACAGGCGGCTACATCCGCCACAAGACAGGCCCGGGCCACGACGACTTCTCCGAGCCGTATGAGATAAAGTATGAACCATGCGACAGCACAAGAGTGAAATACCTCGACCGCCCCGTGGAGGTGCTCACCAACCGGAGTTGCTTCAGCGCGGCCAATGATTTCGTGTCGGTGATGAAGACAATCCCCAATGTAAGCATCATAGGCGCCCGCACGGGAGGGGGCGGAGGACTGCCATTCAGTTCGGAGATGCCGATAGGCTGGGCCGTGCGCTTCTCGGCATGCCCGATGTCTTCGCCCGACGGCGACATAACCGAATTCGGCATAGACCCGAGCCCCGGCTGCGAGGTGCACGCCCCCGACTCCCTGCTCATCCAAGGCAAAGACCCGATCCTGGACTTCGCCGTAAGCAAGATTCTTGAATCAAATCCTCATCTCCGGTAGGTCTGAACCGGAAGAAGTAAAACAATGCGGAAGGGGGGGCTAAGTTTATCAATGCGTATGCACCGGGGGAATACTTTTTTTTGCATATGCCGGATTTTTTTTGTAACTTTGCAAAGTTAAAATGGGGTAAAGTGCGGTTTTATAAAAATCACACTTTTAACATTCTAACATTCAGATAGTTATAAACTAAAATTCTGACATTTTAGAAATGTATAGAGACACTACATGCGGCGAGCTGCGTCTCGCCGACGCCGGCAAACAAGTAGAAATAGCCGGATGGGTTCAGAAGGCCCGCAAGATGGGTGGCATGACATTCGTGGATGTCCGCGACAGATACGGCATCACCCAGGTGGTTTTTGACTCAGAAAACAATCCCGAACTTTTTGAATCGGCCAACAAATTGGGGCGTGAATACGTGGTGCGCATCAGCGGCAAGGTTTCCGAACGCGCTTCAAAAAACCCCAACATACCGACCGGCGAGGTAGAGATCTTCGCCGACAGTCTCAAAGTGCTCAACAAGAGCAAGACACCTCCCTTCACAATAGAAGACAATACCGACGGCGGCGACGACCTCCGTATGAAATACCGCTATCTTGACCTCCGGCGTCCCTGCGTGCGCAAGAACCTCGAACTCCGCCACCGCATGGCATTCGAGATGCGCCGCTACCTCGACTCGAAAGGATTCCTGGAGATAGAGACCCCTATTCTCGTGAAATCCACTCCGGAAGGAGCGCGCGACTTCGTGGTGCCCTCTCGCATGAATCCGGGCGAATTCTACGCCCTTCCGCAGAGCCCGCAGCTTTTCAAGCAGCTCCTCATGGTGTCGGGCTACGACCGCTACTTCCAGATCGCGAAATGCTTCCGCGACGAAGACCTGCGCGCCGACCGCCAGCCCGAATTCACGCAGATCGACTGCGAGATGAGTTTCGTGGAGCAGGAAGACGTGATCCAGATGTTTGAAGGTCTCGTGAAGCATATCTTCAAATATGTGAAAGGGATCGACTTTACCGATCCGTTCCCCCGCATGACATGGAACGACGCCATGCGCCTCTACGGCAGCGACAAACCCGACCTGCGTTTCGGAATGCAGTTTGTCGAATTCACCGATCTCGCCAAGGGCCACGGTTTCGCAGTGACAGAAGAGGCAGAACTCACTGTCGGCATCCTCGCCAAAGGCTGCGCCGGCTACTCCCGCAAGCAGCTTGACGAACTGACAGAATTCGTGAAGCGTCCGCAGGTAGGAGCAAAAGGCCTGATGTGGGTGAAATTCGAGGCCGACGGCAGCGTGAAGAGCTCTATCGGCAAATTCTACACAGAAGACGAACTCAAGCAGTGGGGCGAACGCGCCGGTGCAGAAGCAGGCGACCTTCTCCTTATCATGAGCGGCGAGGCCATGAAGACCCGCAAGCAACTCTGCGAACTGCGCCTGGAAATGGGCAACCGTCTCGGACTTCGCGACAAGGACACATTCGCATGCCTCTGGATCGTAGACTTCCCCCTCTTCGAGTGGGACGAGGAGACACAGCGCTACTACGCTATGCACCATCCCTTCACCTCGCCCAACCCCGAAGACATCCCTCTTCTGCGCACCGACACGGGCAAAGTGCGCGCCACAGCCTACGACATTGTAGTCAACGGCACAGAACCTGTCTCTTATACACATC
>USNC01000346.1 GCA_900555915.1 uncultured Porphyromonadaceae bacterium
GGCCTTGGTAATTACTTTCTCCACAAGAGCGGCATACCAGTCATATTCTTCCAAATTCGGGTCGGCGGCACTGCCGTTGTCGCCGATCTTGTCAAGATGCCCCAGGATATCGAAACCACCCGCCTCAAGCATCTCCATCTGCATGGCGAAGTACGTCTCCACCACATAGCGCAGATCGCCGTCATATTCGGCGTCAAGATATTTGAGAAACCTTTCAGCCGGGCCGTCGCAGTCTACAGGCCGCCCATCGCGAGTGCGGACAAAATGAACGGATCCGATACGATAGTCGAGAGGGAGATTGCGGAAATAATCGATATGCGGACCGAAACCGGATGAAATAAAATCCACCTCCATTCCTGTGAGAATCCTCATTCGCCCTTCAAATACTTTTTTCAGACGGGCCGACTCATTGAGATAAGCCTCAACATCCTCCTTCTTCATGTTTGCGCCCGATTCGCAACAAATCGGACTATGGGGCGAACTCCCCCACACCTTGAAACCGGCGGCTAAAGCAGCATCCGCCATCTCAGCCATCGACGCGCGTCCGTCGCAAAACTCGGTATGACTATGCAGGTTTTTCATCTCGTCGCCGTTGCAGAAATCAATTTTTTCCATTTGAAGAAAATATATAACAGAGTGGCTGTGACCAAGACTCCGAAGCATAGCGACACCACATATCCTGTGTGGAATCCAAGCCAGCCATTCAAGACAGAACCAAGGCCCTCGGGCGCGAAGACAATATATGTCATTGTCACCATAGTCATCAGAACCGCGGGCAAGAGGCTTATCCAATAGTTTTTACGGTGCGAGGCGAGCCATACGGTCACAGCCCAGAGAGTGAATACGCTCAGCATCTGATTGCACCATGCGAAGTAACGCCAGAGCACATCGTAGGGCAACAGCATCACGCAGAAGCAGAGCGCGAAGATAGGAACCGACACTGCCAGGCGCCGGGCAATCCTCTTCTGCTTCACGCCGAGAAAATCGGCTGCGATGAGACGCGCGCTCCTCAGGGCAGTGTCGCCGGAAGTGATGGGAGCGGCAATCACACCGAGCACAGCGAACACTCCGCCGACGGCGCCAAGCCAGTCGCGCGACAATTTGTCGACAAGCACAGCCGGGCTTCCATCATTAAGAAATTCCTGAAGGCCCTCGTAGCCACCAGTGAAACTGATGGCGGCAGCCGCCCAGATGAGGGCGACGACACCTTCGGTGATCATAGCGCCGTAGAAAATCGGACGCCCGAAGTTCTCACTCTGCATACACCTTGCCATCATCGGACTCTGAGTGGCATGAAACCCGGAGATCGCACCGCATGCGATCGATACAAACATCATGGGAAATATAGGATTAGCCTCCGGGTCAGGCTTATGATTGTAGAAACCGTCCCACATCTCAGGCATCTGCGGAGCGTGCACATAGAGCATCACCAGCACCCCGACAGCCATAAACAGCAGCGCAAGTCCGAACAAGGGATACAGCCGGCCTATCAACTTATCTATAGGAAGAAGAGTGGCAAGCATATAGTATGCGAAAATCACCACGATCCAGAACATACGGTCGAGATGGTCGGGGGTCAGCATGGCGAGAAGGTCGGCAGGGTTGAACACAAACACAGCCCCTACGAGAATCATCAGCAGAAGAGAAAACACGCGCATGGTCTGCTTGATTTTCCCGCCGAGCTGCATTCCGACAAGTTCGGGGAGCGAGGCTCCTCCATTGCGGAGCGACAGCATTCCAGACAAATAGTCGTGGACCGCACCTGCGAATATGGACCCGAAGACAATCCAGAGGAATGCGGCCGGGCCGTACATGACTCCCATTATGGCACCGAAAATAGGACCGAGGCCGGCAATGTTGAGAAACTGGATGAGAAAGATTTTCCATCCCGGAAGACTGACATAGTCAACCCCGTCGGCCATGGTCTGCACCGGGGTGGCACGGCTGCCATCCGCGCCAAAGACCTTCGACACGAACCTGCCATAGACAAGATATCCCAACACGAGGAGGACAAAAGCTATTGAAAAAGAGATCATTGTTTTTATTCTAACTTAAGTTTCGCGTGCGAAACTTAGGTTGTTAAGAGTGAAGAGTTAAGGGTTAAGGGTCAGAGACGCCTTCGCTTCGGGTCGGCATCGAGTTCGGCGGAGATGACGCTATTGCGCATCTTCTTCAATTTATCGCGTTGCCAATCCACCTTTTTCTCAAGATCAAGAATCTGAGCTGTCAGTGACTGCGAAGACTTATTCGAAGATGAATGATATTTACGGCGCAACTCAGTAAGCAGACGGCAGTTTGACTCCTGTCTC
>USNC01000347.1 GCA_900555915.1 uncultured Porphyromonadaceae bacterium
AGATGTGTATAAGAGACAGATATATTATTGCGGGGACGCGCCGCGGCGCGTCCCCTTGTAATCAAAAAACATGTCGCATATGTGGAGCGGATCTGACTCCGCTGCCCTTATTTCCGTACGAATTTCTTGCCGTTCCGGATAAGGATGCCGCGGGTGGTCTCGTCGGCCTTTATACCATTAACGTCGTAGATGGCATTATTGTTGTAGGCGGGATCCGATTCGATGCCCTCCACTCCGGTGCCGAATTCCTCAACTCCGCTAAGAAGCTGGCCGCCCTCGTTGCCTGCTTCCACTATGTGCGCCACAAGGCTGTGCAGGTAGTTCTCAAGGTTGGTGTAGCCGTTTTCGGCTGTCGCAGCGCCGTCGCTCCCGTCGTTGGGGTTCAGCCCGTTGGCGGTCTCCCATTCGTCGGGCATGCCGTCGCCGTCGGTGTCGGCGGGTGCCTCAAGGCTGTTGAGCGCCGGGAAGCCTGTGGTGCCGTCGGCATATACCACTTCGTCTTGGCTGTTGATCAGCCCTTTGCCTATGCCGCTCACGATGCAGGAGGCTTTCCCTTCGCGGGTGTCGCCTGCCATCATCTCGTCGTAGGCGTCGCGCGAGAGGGAGGCTCCGGCGTAGTCGAGCACCCGCTCGTAGGCCATGTCGGCGGTGTGGGTGGTCACTGCGGCGAACTCCATCGGCACGAAGGCGTGCAGTTCTTCCTCGGTGGCGTTGTGGTAGTCCACCTTCTTTCCTTTGTCTATCTGGTTGAAAAGACCGATGGTCCAGTTGTCGGCCGATACGTCGGCATGCTTGGAGTTGACGTTCCCCTCTATGTAGTAGTGGCCCCACTGGTGGAGTGTCTTGCCCCAGTCGTTGGTCGATACTTTCACGGTCTGTCCGTCTACGTAGATGCAGAGGTTCTCGATGTCTATCTCATATTTGTTGTCGTCGCCGTCAAACGTGAGATATCCTTTGTCTGCCTCGTCCACTGTCAGTTTGCAGGTGCTCAGCGAGGTGCCTTTCACCTTGTTGTAGTTCTGCGCTGTGGTCTTCAGGTTGGCCTCTTTGATGCAGTAGTCGAATGTGCGGATGCCGGGCTTCGCCATGCGCTTCTGCTTGGCGGCGGAGATGGCGTCGGTGGCGGGTCCCGGTTTGTAGTAGTTGTTCACTATGTTCACTGTCATGGCCTCGCCTCCGTAGCAGCCTTCGCCTGCGTAGTTGTACATCACGTTGTTGCGCAGGTCAAGGCGTTCGTCAAGCTGAGTTCCCGGGCGCGGTCCCAGGCGCGGCACCCGCGAGCCGTGGTGCGCCAGCAGGTTGTGGTGGAACGATGCTCCGGCGCCGCCCCAGTTGCCGCCGTAGCCGTGAGCTCCCTTGCTGTGGCCCGAGTTGACGAGGCTCTGCGTCACCATACACCACTGCACGGTGATGTTCTTCGATCCGTAGAGCGAGAGGCATTCGTCGATGCTCCAGCTCACCGAGCAGTGGTCTACTATTATCTTGGAGGCGTCCATGCCGCCGAGGCCGTCCCCTTCGTGCGCTTTGTTGTCGATCTTGAGCGCCTCGTTGCCGAGACGGAAACGCATGAAGCGGATTATCACGTTGGAGGAGGAGATCACAAAGGGATAGTCTGCTATGCAGATGCCGTCGCCGGGTGCCGTCTGGCCTGCTATGGTCACGTTGCCGTTGCGCAGCTTGAGTTGTGATTTCAGATGTATCGTGCCCGACACGTCGAATACTATCGTGCGCGCTCCCGACTTCTCGCATGCCCAGCGGAAGGAGCCCTCGCCGCTGTCGTTGAGGTTGGTCACGTGGTAGACTTCCCCGCCGCGTCCGCCGGTGGTGATGGCGCCGAATCCTTCGGCGCCGGGAAATGAGGGTAGGGTGGCGGTGTCGTCTGCATAGGCCGGAATGGCCATGGCCACGCTCAGCGCCGCTGCCGCCAGATATTTGGTCGCTTTCATCGTCTGATCACTTTGTCGGTTGTTACTGTGCCGTCGGCGAATACCGTGCGGCGGATGCTGATCCCTTCTGCGGGGGCTGCGAGGCGTACGCCGTCGAGACTGTAATATTCTATGGAGGCCACGTCATTGCCTGCTCCTCCTATGGTGTCGACACTGCTTACGCGCACACACTCCGGATAATACTCGTCCACTGCCGTGATGGCGTCGGCGTTGCCTCCCTTCATGATGTCTTCCACGAGCTGGTTGAGATAGACCTCAACGTTGGTGTAGAGCCCTTTCGCGTCTACGGTGTAGAGGCTGTCTCTTATACACATCCCGCGCCCACGAGACACTGAGCGATCTCGTATGCCGTCTTCTGCTT
>USNC01000348.1 GCA_900555915.1 uncultured Porphyromonadaceae bacterium
TACGAGATCGCTCAGTGTCTCGTGGGCTCGGAGATGTGTATAAGAGACAGTTCGTTGACACTGCGCGAGGCGAGTTTATTGTCAAGTTCCACCACGGCCCTTTTCTCGCGCATCATCTTCAGGAAGTCAGACGCGCCGATCGCGGGCTCTCCGAGATACTTTCTCTTGGCATTGACCGCGGCTCTCATGAAATTCACCATCGAGACTCCGGGAATCTCCACCGGATACTGGAATCCGAGGAAAAGCCCCATGTGGCTTCTCACATCCGGCGTCTTGTCAAGAAGACTCTCGCCATTGAAAATCACCTCGCCCGAGGTGACCTTATATGCCGGATTGCCGGCGAGAACCATAGAAAAAGTGGATTTGCCGGAACCGTTTGGTCCCATTATGGCATGAACCTCGCCGGCTCTGACATCGAGATTCACACCCCGCAATATTTCCTTACCCTCTATTTCTGCATGAAGGTCTCTGACTGAAAGCATCATATTCTTTATCTTTATTCAAGTCTCACAAGTTCAACTTGAAGTTTATTAAGTTTATAAGTTTATAAGTTTATGTTATTGCGACTCATACAAGAGACTGTTCCTGCGCTGAGTCAACCGCATATCCTGCCCTGCTCCCGTCAGGGAAGCATAGCCTGAGCATGTTCAGACTGATGCTTTTAGCCTCCCACAGCTGCACCTTGAGCACATACTCCTCAGCCGACATAGACCCGAGCACGGCAGGCGCAAGCCTTATCACACCGTCTACAAGATTGCCATCGTCATGCCTGGCGCAATGCATCAGCGGCGACTCGAACGGCCTGCACAATGCAAGGTCAAACAGCAGAGAGAGAAACATGAGATATTTCAATAATGTAAACACCGCGCCCGAGATTGAGTTCATCAGTCCCACCGGGATCAACCCGAGCACCAGATTCAGAATCTTGGTGAGCATTGAAAAGAGAAGGACCGAAGCGCTCCATACCAGACCGAACGACAGAGTGGAGAAAAAAAAAGTTTTCGCCACCGGATGATAGAAGCGCGGCATCCAGCCCATGAGCCAGGATCCCAGATCCGGCCCCAGCGTGCGTGCTGCCACAACTCCGAAGACAAAGCCGAGCACACCCGACACCTGACGCGTCAGTCCCCTGCGGAAACCGCGCGCCATAGCCACGACCGCAACCACAATCACCATTATGTGATATATCGCTTCTCCCATGATGCAAAATTAATAAAAAAATCGCAAATTATCGTTTTTTTAAACCTTCCGATTTGGTCTGCATACAAATTCTTATTAATTTTGTGGTAGCGAACTATCAGCCGGACCCATAGCCCGCAATGATCATGAAGATATTAGCCGACGTCAACACCAGAAAGAACGACATACTGATTTTCTTCTGCTTTCTTCTGGCAGGGGCCCTGCTCGTGTGGTCGGCTTACGCCTCATGGATATATTTCAAGACAACTCCGCCATACGTGGACCGCGACCGGTATCCGGTGATGGGCATCGACGTGTCTTCGCACAACGGAACGGCAGACTTCAATTCCGCGCGAGCCGACGGAGTCGAATTCGCCTGGATCAAGGCATCGGAAGGAGCCTCCTTCAAAGACCGCAGTTTCCGCAGGAACTATCAGAACGCGACAGCCGCAGGAATAAAGACCGGAGCATATCATTTCTTCAGGTTTGACAAGGACGGAGTGGAGCAGGCCCTGAACCTTCTGGATGCAGTGGGCGACAGGCCTCTCGACATGGGATTGGCCATCGACATAGAGTCGTCGGGAAATCCGGAAGGAATCGACGACAATCTGATAAAGGAACGTATCTCCACAATGGTGGACTATCTCAACCTCAGGGGTCTCGCTCCAACGCTCTACTGCAACAAGAAGGACTACTACAGGTTTCTTGAGAATTCCTTTCCGGGCCACTCCCTATGGATATGCGCGCTTTCGGAAGACCAGATAGCGTCGGAATGGAATTTCTGGCAATATTCACACAAGGGCAAAATCAACGGCATAAAAGGCGATGTGGATCTGAACGTGTTCGGAGGCAGCCGCAAAGAGTGGACAGACTTCCTCAGTTCGCAACAATATCAAGGCGAAAAAACCGTTAATACAGAATGAGACTGACAAATTACTCTTCTATCCGGAAATATATACGCACACTCGCGGTGACGCTCCTGACTGCGGCAATCACCGCACCCTGCGCCATGGCCGCGAGCCCCGAGAAATACGCCAAATCATCAGTGCTTTCCGAAGGCTGTCTCTTATACACATCTCCGAGCCCACGAGCCACTGAGCGATCTCGTATGCC
>USNC01000349.1 GCA_900555915.1 uncultured Porphyromonadaceae bacterium
TCGTCGGCAGCGTCAGATGTGTATAAGAGACAGGGGATTAGGTCGGCGGCTAAAGAACGGATAGGATAGCCTGTGGCACGGGAGGTCAGCAGAGCCGTGGCAATCCAAGTGGCTGCAGTGGCGGCCAACTGCCCCCAGACAAGCGCGTCGAGGCTCATGGTGAAGACAGTGGCGAGGAGTGCTACGGCAGTCGCCGCATCCTTGATGAATTCAACCATTACGATGCGGCGTCCATAGCCAAGAGCCATCATGAAGTTGGAGTAGAGGGAGATGAAGACCACACCAATGCCACGGATACAAAGCACCTGGAAAAGAGGGACGGCCACATCCCATTTTGTGCCGAAGAGAGTGTGGAATATACAGGAACCGCATGCGGCGACGATCACAAGTCCGGGTATGGCAAGCATCGCGGCAAAGCGGTCGACGCGCCGCAAGTAGCGGTGGAATGTGTCGGGATCATCCTGAACTCCCGCGAGAAGCGGCACGAAAGAAGATGTCAGGATCTGCGACAGCGAGGCGCTTCCCATCTTGCTCCATTTGTCGGCCTGCGTGTAGCTGCCGAGCTGAGCGAGTGAGTACCATTTGCCGATCACGAATTGATATATGTTGAGGAAAAGAGTGTTGAAAAACTGCGAGGTGAAGACGCTCAGGCCTATTCTGTATATGTCGCGGAGCGATCGGCGCGAGAATACCGGCCTCGGAGTCCAACGGCAGACACACCAGAGCCATCCGCTCCTGACAGCGGCGAGCGCCACCGACTGCCACACTATGGCCCAGGGTCCATATCCGGCCACTGCGAGCCATATGCCGAGAGCCGCCGAGAGAGCAAGCGCGACGAGATCCGCCACTGCGATCTGCCTGACATCCATGCGCTTCATCAACCGGTTGGTCTGCACGATGCCCAGCCCGGTCAGCACAAATGTGAGAAACATGACGCGGCTCAGCGCGGTGAGTTGCGACGAGCCGAAGAAGTCGGCTATGAGCGGAGCCGCCATATAAAGAACGACATAGACCAATATGCTGACTCCAAGATTGAACCAGAAGACGGTGCTGTAGTCATCATCGTCGGGGTTCTTCTTCTGCAGCAGGGCCGAACCAAACCCCGAGTCGACGAAAAGGATGGCGAAAGCCTGAAAGATGGCGAGCACGCCGACAAGGCCGAAATCTTCCTTGCTCAGGAGATTGGCAAGGAAGATTCCGCTTACGCCATAGAGCACCTGGGTGGCAACGCGGTCGATGGTGTTCCACTTCAGGGTGCGGGCTGTCTTTTGTTTCAGTTCGCTGTCGCTCAATTTTGGATGTCGGTTGTAAGGTCGCTGAATCGGGTGGAACTCCGCCATTCAGGCGGAGCACTTAACATAATATCTCCGAGGGGTGAAAATCTCCTATGACTAAATACTCATAGGATGAAATTCCGGCACTCACGGGCTAAAGCCCGCGACACACGACGAAAATATCATCGAAGAAGAAAAAGAGACCCTTTAATTTTCTTTCTCTTCCCAGTCGAGTTTGAAGAGTTTGCCGCCACCTTTCTTGTCGATCTCGGGATCTCCCTTATAGTAGATCTTGGTGGAGCCTATGCCGCGCGCTTTGAGTTCGTTGACCGGCCAGCAGCCTATCGAGCCGTTGCCGAGAATCTTGCAATCCACTTCGGCGGCCTCCAGCCTGTCGGCCTGTATGGTGCCGCTGCCTATCATTGTGAATTTCGCAATCTGGCAGTGCCCCTCGATGCTTATGGTGCCATTGCCCGACTTCACGGCGGCCGAGAGTTTTGTGGCCTTGATGTTGTTGGCCACGATCGTGCCGTTGCCCATCAGAGAGAACTCGATCTCGCTGCACGGAGCCGCCTGATCGATCTTGAGAGTGGATTCAGACGATATGCTCGCCTGCTTGAGGAAGTCGGAATAGACATAGAGTGTGGGCAATTCAGGATCATCGACAAACTGAGTCTCCACCTGAATGCGAAGTTTATCGCCCTTGCCGGTGATGATGAACGCCTTTGCAAATTTTTGGTCGCCTTCGTAGCGCACGCGGCTGGGCGAGCCGTCGCCTCCTACATAGACTACGTTGACATTGTCGTCGACAGCAAGTTTATTGAACTGGCCGACGGGAAGAGAGAATTCGCGGGCGCTTATCTGGAAAGCGGCCATCAACATTGCGGAAAGCAGGAGTAGTATCTTTGATTTCACCATTTTTAGAATTTAAAATTTAGAATTTAGAATTTAAAATTATAGACTTTGGTAATATATTTGGT
>USNC01000350.1 GCA_900555915.1 uncultured Porphyromonadaceae bacterium
ATCTACACGCGTAAGATCGTCGGCAGCGTCAGATGTGTATAAGAGACAGCTCTCGACCAGATGATATATCACGCAAAGTCTGTGATGAAGGCGGCCAGACGCGCACTCGTCGTGGTCGATCTCCCCTTCGGTACCTATCAGGGCAATTCAAAGGAGGCTCTCGCGTCGGCTATACGAGTCATGAAGGAGAGCCATGCCGAGGCTCTCAAACTCGAGGGCGGCTCTGAGATAGCTGAGTCTATACAGCGTATCCTATGCGCCGGAATCCCGGTGATGGGGCATCTCGGCCTGACTCCGCAGAGCATCAACAAGTTCGGCACCTACAGCGTGCGCGCCAAGGAAGAGGCCGAAGCAAAAAAACTGCTCGAAGATGCAAAACTCCTTGAGGAAATAGGCTGTTTCGCCATCGTTCTCGAGAAAATACCGGCGAAACTGGCCGAGGAAGTTGCCAAGTCGGTCTCCATTCCTGTCATAGGCATAGGAGCCGGTGGCGGAGTCGACGGTCAGGTGCTCGTGATGCACGACATGCTGGGACTGACTGCCGGGTTCTCTCCACGCTTCCTGCGCAGATATGCCAATATGGGCGAGGTAATGACTGATGCCATACAGCATTACATCTCCGACGTAAAGAGCGGCGATTTCCCCAACGAGAAAGAACAGTACTGATACAATGCCAGTCTCCCGTCTGCGGTTTGTCCGTAAATACTCTTTCATCATATCGGTCGTCGTGGCTCTCATGGCCGCGACGGCCTTCATCATGAATGCCGCCGATGGTGCCGGACTTAGGAAAGGGAATCCGGATGGTATGCAGGCCGGTCCGAAGATTGCTGTGGCATATGTGGAGTGGTTCAGAAAAACCACGCCCGATCCCGATATGTTCACGCATATTATCTATTCCTCGGCCGGTTTCAACGACAGTTGCGACGCTGTCGATATCCCCACGCCCGAAAGACTCCGGTCGCTTGCCCGACTCAAATCCTTCAATCCGGAACTGAAGGTGATACTCGGGGTCGCCGGGGAGAAGCGCGAGGGATTCAGCGAGATGGCGCGCGACGGAAAGAAACGCAAATCTTTCGCACGCAGTGTGAAGGCGATACTCGATTCGCTCAATCTCGATGGAGTGGATCTCGACTGGGAATTCCCCACTACCGAGGCCGGGGGCCACACCGCCACACCTGACGACGACCGTAACTATGTCAAGGTGGTCAGGGAACTGCGCCGGGTTCTCGGAAAAGACAAATGGATATCATTCTATTCCAACAACGGAGCGGGCTTCATTGACTTCAGACGCATGGTGCCGCACGTGGATTATGTGAACGTATCCGGCTATAATCTGTCTATACCCAGGGACGGCGAGCGATCTTATCATCAGAGCCCTCTTTACCAGAGTGTGAAGACAGGGGGCTGGTGTGTCATGAAAAGCGTGGAGAGGCATATGGAAAAAGGGGTGCCTCCGGAGAAGATACTTATTGGGATACCGTTCTATGGAAGAGGCAAGACTCCCTTCCCATCATATGTGGAATGCAGGTCGTTTGGCAGATACTCCGGCGGGACGACCTTGCAATGGGACGACGATGCACAGGCCCCTTATTATGCGGATTCGGATGGCAATCTCGTGATGGGCTTTGACGACGAACGCTCCATAAAGGCTAAGTTTGATTTCATCCGCACCAACAATCTTCCGGGAGTATTCATATGGAATTATGACAGCGACTATGACGATCACCGTCTTGGCCGGACTGTCGGACAATTGAGAAAATAATGTCAAGCCGTATAGCCCAGACCATTCTTGAAAGTAGCGGAGTGAAAACCACGTGCAACCGCATCCTCGTGATGCGAGCGCTGCTTGAGTCGACATCTCCGATGAGCCTCATCGAACTGGAGACTGCTCTGGAGACGCTCGACCGGTCGAGCATACAGCGCGTGCTGACGGTGCTTCTGGAGCGCGGTCTTGTCCATGTCATGGAAGACGGCAGGGGAGTGTCGAGATATGAGGTCTGCCACAGCAGCGGCCATCAGGACAGGGATGACCATCACGCGCACTTCTATTGCGAGAGATGCCGGAAAGTTTTCTGCCTTGAAGACGTGACCATCCCCAGCATCCCGGTTCCGGATGGTTTTGAGGTGCATGGCGCCAACTTCATGCTGAAAGGCCTGTGTCCCGGATGTGGCGGATCTTAGACCCCATTTCATAAAATTTCAGAACCCCCGGGGCGGTTTTGGGCGAGCGATTT
>USNC01000351.1 GCA_900555915.1 uncultured Porphyromonadaceae bacterium
GGGCTCGGAGATGTGTATAAGAGACAGACCGATTCCTTGCTTGTCGGCCTTATGATAATATTTCGGTAGCCAGTCCTGGCGTGCTCCCGGCACGTCACACCATGGCTCCGGCCCGTAATGATGGCCGAAGGCGAAAAGATGATGCAGACCCATGGGCATCATATAGTCCACCACATACTCGCGGCTTGATAGCATCATCTCGTTGAATTCTTCGCGTCCTTCTTCATTGAGGTTGATCCATGGTGTCATCCCGGCCCATTCATCTACTATTGCAGAGGGCTTGATACAAGGGTCCCACGCCATGCGCCCGAACGCATACCAGTTTGCCTGCGCAAGCGGATGTCCGGTAAGATTCTCGTCGTCGCCGATATTCGCCACGCCGGCCACTCCTTTTATGTTTTCTCCGGGTGCCTCCTCAAAAAACTCTTCCCACATCGGTGCGAGATATGCAAGATGATTGGCATGGCCGAGATACTCCTGAGTGATCTGAAGCTCGGCTATCATAGGAGTCTTCCTGAGTCCGGCAAAGAGCGGGCTGTATGGTTCACGCGGCTGAAAATCCACAGGGCCGTTCTTCACCTGGACCATGACATTGCCGGCAAATTCGCCGTCGAGAGGCATGAACTCGGCATAAGCCTGTTTTGCACGGTCGGGATCGGTGGCGCTATAGACGAAAGCACGCCACATCACAAGTCCTCCATAAGGTCGGAGTGCTTCTGCCAGCATATTGGCTCCCTCTGCATGGGTGCGGCCGAAATCACACGGTCCGGGCTGTCCCTCGCTGTTGGCTTTCACGAGAAAACCCCCGAAATCGGGAATCATCGTATAGATGGTCTTCGCTTTTTTCTTCCACCATTTCCTTACATCTTTGTCGAGAGGGTCTGACGTGGGGAGTCCGCCGGCGGCGCTTGGGGTGGCGAAATTGACCGAGAGATACACCCGTATGCCGTATTCTCTCAGCAGATCTGCCACTTCGGCCACATTCGCCAGTATATCGTCGTCAAGCATCGAAGGCGATGCGTTGACATTGTTGAGCACAACTCCGTTGATGCCTGCCATGGCATTGGCGAGCGCATATTTCTCATATAGCGCTTTCCTCTCTGCAGTTATGGGTTCTTTCCAGTTCCATATGCTTTTGCCGGCATATCCTCGCTCGATGGTGCCGTCTGGATTGTCCCAGTGGTTGAGTATCCTTATGGCATGCTTCGGCGCGTCTGCCCGGTCAAGGCATGCGGAAGGACGGTAAAGCGACAGCGCTCCGTAGAGCAGCCCCTGGCCTGACGGGGATACTACGGTAATCGTTCTGTTCAGACTGTCGGCTATGATGCGGTAGGACTCCGGCGAGGCATTGTCAAGTTTTCGCGATAGGAAAACGTATTTGCTGAAAAAGGTGTCGGGATTTGACCTCGACAGTACTTCTGCGGCTTTTCTCGCCATAGGGTCCTTCCCTTTGTATTCCACTTTACATGGATTGCCGTTGGCCGGGTTCCATAGCGTTGCATCCGGCCGTCCGGCTGTCATGGGTGCGCTTGCCACACCGGCAAGAGCGCAACTGCACAGGAAACTTAAGGTGGATCGCCAAATCATATTGTATCAGATTCAGTTCCCTTGGGAAATGATGTTTATGGGTTTATATGAATTTACGGTTCGGGGCACGCCTGAGCGCGCCCCGAATTTATTTAAGGTTAATATGACCGGAAACTTGATATTCCCGACATATGATCAGGCATACATGTTGATGATAGCCTCGTAGAGTTCCTGCTTGCCGCTTGTCTGGGCGGGTTCGTTGACCTTGCGGCCGATTTCTGCAAGCTGTTCGAGAGTGAGTTTGCCTTCCTCGAACTCCTTGCCCTGACCGTTGTCGAAAGAGGCGTAGCGGTCGCTGAGCATCTTCTTGTAGGGCGACTTCTCAAGCACGTCGGCTGCGCTCAGAAGTGCGCGGGCCATTGCGTCCATGCCTGCGATGTGTGCGATGAAGATATCTTCAAGATCGGTCGAGTTGCGGCGGGTCTTTGCGTCGAAGTTTGTACCGCCGTTGCCGAGGCCGCCGTTGCGGATGATCTGCATCATGGCCTGGGTGAGCTCGTAGTTGTCGATGGGGAACTGGTCGGTGTCCCAGCCGTTCTGATAGTCACCGCGGTTGGCGTCGATCGAACCGAGCATGCCGTTGTCTACAGCCTGTCTCTTATACACATCTCCGAGCCCACGAGACACTGAGCGATCTC
>USNC01000352.1 GCA_900555915.1 uncultured Porphyromonadaceae bacterium
GCTCGGAGATGTGTATAAGAGACAGCTGTAAGAATCATGATAAGCATGGCGGCGGCGTGAACGGCGCGTTTGCTGACGGTGAAAACGTAGCGGTCCGGGGCCACGAGCACGGTGCGCATCTCCGGCTCCTGGATGTCATGGCGGTGTATGTCGGCGTCATTGCCTTCAGATTGGGGTTTTGGCGTGAGAAGAGCCATATCCGGCCTGATGTCGCTACGGGTTCTCGAGCGTCTGGGCTGGAAGTTTATGAAACCCTCGCTGTCGAGAGTAAGTCTGCCCACGAGGCCGATTGAGATTTCTCCCTCGGTCTGGAGGTCTGCCCGCATTTTTCCGGTCATGAGTGTCATCATGCGGTGGGCTTCTTCATAACTCATATGCTCACGTCGGGCGATAGAGTGTGCAAGAAGACCGTCGTCAGTGATCACGCTGCTGTTGAAACTGATTTCGCGGCGGCGTGGTGTGATCACTCCGTTCGCGAGATCGATGGCTGCATCTGTCTCGGTGGCTATGAACGCGCCGAGTCCCGGCACAATCACGCAGTCGTGACGCGTCAGGAGATATTCTATATGCAAGAGAAGAGTGTCCATCGTCGGGTAGTTGTTAAATTGTTGTCTTGAGAGTGCCGTCCGGAGTCCGCATTGGCATGGAGCGGACCGGATTGCGGGTGCAAAATTACTAAAAAAAATTGATGCGGGAAAGAGGGTGTAAATATCTTTTTCTATCGTCGGGGCGGCAGATACCGGTCAATGAGCTGGGGATCAACGCCATAGTCTATGGCGAGTTTTCTGTCGGCATCCGCTTCCCTGTAGATAAGTAGTTTTTCTTTAATCCATCCCCTCAGCAGGTAGAGGCGTCCGTCGTGAGGGTGTTCGGCTATGGCTTCCCTGGCTGTGTCGAGCGCTTCCTGGAGAAGGCCTGTGTGGCCGAGATTCTCGATCAGGCCGAGCTGGAACTCCACCCGGTCGGGATTCTTTTCATCGCAGCGTTTTATCGCGTCGCGGTAGTAGCCTGCGGCTTCAGCCTGGTATCCCTGGGCCTCCATGCACTTGGCGAGGCCAGCCGGTCCCCAGCTGTCGGTCGGGTATTTCCTTGTGATGAATAGAAAGTCTTCGTGTGCCGCCTTGAAATCGTGCTGCCTGAGTCGGATAAGTCCGCGGGTCTGCCGGGGCCACTGGGCCATGCTGTCGAGACCGAGTATTGTGTCGAGAGTCTCCGATGCTCCAGCCTCATCTCCCGAGAGTATCTGAATCTTGGCTTTCGATGTCAGCACGGGTATGCTGCGGGGCGCTCTCGACAGCGCGATGTCGAAGCATTGCATGGCTTCTCCGTATTTTCCGTCCATTCCGGTTGCGAGACCGAGATTTGCGAAAAGCATCACGTTGCCCACATTGGCCGGTTCGAGTCTAAGCGCCTCGCGTATGCAGCGGGCGGAATCGTGCCAGCGTTCCTTGCCTAAGTAATACTGGGCCGAGTCTGCAAGCTGGAGGTATCTGGAATCGGAAGCGGTCTGCGCATATGCGCAAACCGCTTCTGTCAGTGTTATCAGTATTGCAAGAATTCTGTTCATTTCTTCTTACTGTAGTTGTCAAGTCCCTGCCGCAGGAATTTCTTATAGCCGGGGATGTCTTCTTCATACACGAATGCCGGGGCGAGCGGGTGTCCGTCGTTGTCCACCAGCACGTGGAACGGCTGCGCGTTGGCTCCGAATTTGGAACGCTGCAGATAGCTCCACTTGTCGCCATAGGTGCGCAATGTGCGCTTTGTGCCGTCTTTCTCAGTCACCTTGATGGGAGAGGGGAGTTCCTTTTTCTCGTCGACCATCAGGGTCACAAGCACGTAGTCTTCATCTATAGTGGCCTTGATCTCGGGATCGGTCCATACGGCGGCTTCCATCTTGCGGCAGTTCACGCAGCCGTAGCCGGAGAAGTCGAGCATTACGGGTTTGCCGAGTTCCTTGCCGAGGCGCATGCCTTCCTCATAATCGTCAACCACGGCGTGCACGTCGCCCTGATAGAGCGAGAAGTCCTGTGTGTAGGTGGGGGGCGCGAACGCGCTTATCGCTTTCAGAGGAGCGCCCCAGAGGCCCGGCACCATGTAGACGGCGAATGACAGCGATATGCAGGCGAGCATAAATCGGGTGACCCCGATTTTCTCCACCTTGTCGTCGTGCGGGAACTGTCTCTTATACACATCTGACGCTGCCGACGATCTTACGCGTGTAGATC
>USNC01000353.1 GCA_900555915.1 uncultured Porphyromonadaceae bacterium
CCTACGCGGGCGCGACGGCGTCTCCCGTGCGTGCCGCCTCGGATGTCAGTTTCCGAGTCGCCGACAAGACCATGGAAGGATGGCAGGCAAAAGTGGCCGATCAGGATGGCGCCGGGTTCTGCCTAAGGGTTTCGCCCGCTTCGCGGACCGATCTTTTCGGCGATTCCGGCAGTGACGCGCTCAGCGTCGACGTCACCGACAATCTTTCGGGCGCGCTGCTTCTCCACACCCTGCTCACCGACGGCATAGATCCCTACAAGGGGTTCAACACCTGGCGCCTTGTCAGGAACGGAGCCACATGGCGCGTCTACGCGGGCAACCGCGAGTATAGGCCGGCGGGCAGTTTCAGCGTCGCCATGGGTCGCGACTGTCCGTTGCAGATCACGCCACGCTCCGGCCTCCCTTCCGATATTGAAGTGATGGAGATGGGGCGGCATGCCGAATATGAGGAGCCGCACTCCGTGTCTGCCGCCGGCCTCGACGAGATAAAGGAGCGCATCGCTCAAAGCGGATCCGGACTGGCTGGAATATATTCGCTTTTCGACTATGATTGCGATGAGGAATACGCGCGCCTCGGCGGTCAATACCGTGTGGCTCTTGTCCCTTCCGATGCCGAAGGTGTCTATGATATGGTGTATGTCAGCGGAGCCAGGGTGATGTCGCAGTCGTGGGTGCCCGGCATGGTAAAGGCGCGTCTTGCGGCCACTCCCTTCAGCAGTGTCTTCGACGTGGCATGGACCGACGCCGAGAGCATGGTCATGAGCCACGACATAAAGGCCGATTTCGACACCCTCACAAAAGTGCTCACCATCCGGTTTCCCTATCAGAACACCATTCTCCGTTTTCGCATGGAACCCTGACACATGGTGGTGGCTACCACTGGCCGGAAGCGCCTCCGCCCCCGGTGGATCCTCCCCCGAATCCGCCTCCGAAGCTTCCTCCTCCGAAACTTCCACCGCCGAATCCACCGCCGCTTCTGCGCCGTGAGGCCGCGCCCAAGGCCGAGGCGGCTGCCACAGCCGCAGCCATATCTTTTTTGGGAATGCGGAATCCCCTGTCATCCCTGTGTCCGCAGTATTCGCATCTGTATTGCCGCTCGCCGTAGCCCTCCGAGGTGTAGGTAGGCTGCCTCATTACGCGTCGGCCTATATAGTGGTAGGCGCGGGTGCCGCACTTCGGACATGCCGAATATTTGGTGTCCGCAGTCGGAAAAGCAGTAACCTCCGTGTCGCCGCATCGCTCGCAGCGGCGCACGTCGTACTCCACCGATCCGAGTCTCGCTTCGCATTGCTGGCTTGGCGAAAGGAAAGCCGAGGCTTCCTTCCCGGTCAGCAGCAATGTTTTTCCGCCGCATCGGCGGCAGGGGCGCTCCCCGTAGCGTGCCTTGCGGTAGTTGCGGCGCGCGAGCAGATAGAAAGGCATGGCGGTCAGGGCTGACAGAAAGCCGGTCAGCAGATACGTTCGCAGCGAGTTTTTCCATCTCAGCGCGCGCTCAGTGCTGTCTTTCATCCTCCGGGTCTTTCTCACGTCGAGAATATAGTTGATCAGCGCCAACATCCACACGCAGAATATCGCCGCTCCGAGAAACCACATGAAGTCGGCCGACGTCACCGGCGACTCCGCCGGCCGGCCGTAGTTGTCTGGCTCCTTCGAGCGCAGTTCCTCCGCATATTCCGGATCGGTCAGTACGTCGGCTATCATAGCGGTAGCCTCTTCCACCGCGCAGTCGAGGCAATCCTTCCTCATGTTTGGAATCACCGCCTTGTCGATGATGCGGCGGCATGTGATGTCGGGCAGCGCGCCCTCCGTGCCGTAGCCTGTCTGTATCCTCACCTGCCGGCTGTCGGGCGATATCAGCAGTAGCACCCCGTTGTCGCGGTCTTTCTTGCCGAGCCCCCAGGCGGTGAAGACTTTCTCGGCGAAATCCTCGATCGGGTGGTCGCCGATCGAAGGCACCACCGCCACCGCCACCTCGGCCGAGGTGGAGTCGCGCAGCGCCTGCAGCCGCCGGTTGACCGAGGCGCGTGTCTGCCTGCCGAGCCGTCCTTCCGGATCCGCCACATACTCCCTTCGGTCGGCCACATTGGGATTCTTCAGATCCTGAGGCTCATAAATTTTGGCAGCCGCGGCAGTCGCGGCTGCGATTAATATAATGGCTATCGTCAGAATCTTGTGTCCCTGTCTCTTATACACATCTCCGAGCCCACGAGACACTGAGCG
>USNC01000354.1 GCA_900555915.1 uncultured Porphyromonadaceae bacterium
GTCGGCAGCGTCAGATGTGTATAAGAGACAGGATTCGTGATCGGCAGCGAGATGTCGGGCGGATGCAAGGATATCGCCGTGCGCAACTGCCTCTTTATCGGCACCGACGTAGGCCTGCGCTTCAAGTCGACACGCGGCCGCGGCGGCGTGGTGGAGAACATCTACGTAGACAATATCAAGATGACCGACATTCCGGGCGACGCCCTGATCTTCGACCTCTACTACGGCATCAAGCCGGGAGCCCCGGTGCCTCCTGTCACTGAAGAGACCCCCTCATTCCGCAACATCTACATCAACGACGTGACATGCCGCTCAGCAGGACGCGCCGCCCTCTTCAACGGCCTTCCTGAAATGCCGATGAAGAACGTGGTGATCGAAAACTCACGCTTCCGAGCCGACAAGGGTTTCACCCTCAACCACGTAGACGGACTTACAATGAAAAACGTCACCGTAGACGTGCCGGGCGAGAAAATCACCTACGGCGAAGGAGTAAGCAACGTCAAGATCGACTGAGCAGTCTCGCCAAAGAATCTTCCATAACAGTAAAGACCCTAAAGACCTTAAAGACCTTAAAGACCCTAAAGACCTTAAGGACTTTAAGGTCCTTATTGTTTCAGAATGTCACGGCGAGCTGACACTGGAGCCGATTGGCGTGCAGTCCTTCGCCGTCGAAACTCTTGCGGCGTCCGTAGTCGTATTCCACGCCCGCCGACAGGAATTTATTGAAGCTGTATATCACATTGGCCGCCACATAATCGCCATAACGGTAGAGGCTTCCTGAGGCTGCGCTGTCATCCGGCAACCAGTTGGTCAGATGGCTGTAGACTATATTCGACGAGACTTTCGGTGAGAATACATAGGTGAGCCCGGCAGTGGCCCCGAACGATTTCACCGCCGCCATATCTCCGGCTTTAAGGAGAGGCACAGCATCGAGTTGAAAGTCATTGTCGTCCTGCAGATAGTTGGCGATTCCCTTCCCATAGACGCCGTTGAAACTTGCGCTCAGTCCGCCCGCTATATGTGTCACACCCGACAACTGCACACCGCCCCCTACCATCGCCGAATTCTTTCCTTCGGCCGCGTCTCGGTACTGGATGGGGCGCACAATACCCGATACCCTGATGTGCGAACCGCTATCCCACGCATACTGAAGATACATCGGAACGGCGGGAATACGCTGGTTGATTTCCACTGCGGAATTGCCGGTGGTCATCGACACCACAGGGGCATCGATACCGATGGCACCGGAAATATGGTCGGTAAACTTCTGCTGCCAGTTGGCGGTGAACACGGTCATGTCCGCAAATCCGTCGGGGCCCTCACCGTCGATGGTCATCGGGACCGAGGCTCCGTCGGAAAACACACTCTTGGTGTAGCCTACGGTAAGTCCGCGGTATTTTGCATAGAAATGGCTGCACTTGAAAGTCTTGTCGGCGTTGAACTTTCCTTTGAAGAATAGGCCGATCTTATTGTCAGTGCCCGGCATGGCCACGAAGTTCAGATATACGGACGATGACTGCCAGGCAAACTGCAGGTTGCTTCTGTTGCCCGGCGTGGATGGCGTCAGCGAGGATGGGGTGAAATCAAGAGCCGACGGCATGTCATCGCCCCATGTGAATACCCCCTCACCCAGAAACTGGGCACCGATGCCAAGATAAAACTGCCTTTCTTTTCCCACGACGGCAAACCGTGGCAGGCCGTTGTCGCCGGTGGTCTGAGGAGCATTGTCCTTCAGCGTATTCTCCACGTGCTCCCTGTCGGCATCATCACTGTTGATCACATTTGTCACTCCCGTCTCCATCGACCGGTTGTCGCGCTGCGCCTGCGCGCTGAATGTCGCCAATACCGCGCACAGCGCGAGCATCCCGGCGAGGTGTGTGTCTCTCATAGTATCACATCTTTTAAGTCTGTTTATAGTTCTATAACAATAAACGGGCTTGCATGTTGCATGTTTTCACATTATTTTTGAGCCGATAAATGATTCTTTCGCCGAATTTTTATTAATTTTGCAACACGTGGCCGGCACCCTTTCCATATATTCACAACTGTCCCGCCACGAGACTGCATGACTAAAGTGATGACCCAACCGAACAAAGAGAAAAAAAATACCGTCGCGCCCGGAAAATATCTGACCGCAGGAAACGTGAGCATGACAGTATTCCTGTCTCTTATACACATCTCCGAGCCCACGAGACACTGAGCGATCTC
>USNC01000355.1 GCA_900555915.1 uncultured Porphyromonadaceae bacterium
CAGGTGGTAGGCAACATCGCCACCGCTGCCGCCGCCCTCTATCTGATCGAGGCCGGAGCCGACGGTATCAAAGTTGGCATCGGTCCGGGCTCCATCTGCACCACCCGCATCGTAGCGGGCGTTGGCGTGCCGCAGCTCACAGCCATCTTTGAGGCTGCCAAGGCCGCACACTCTCTCGGCGTGCCCGTGATCGCCGACGGCGGTCTCCGCTATTCGGGCGATGTGGTGAAAGCGCTTGCCGCCGGCGGCGACAGCGTGATGATGGGCAGCATGTTTGCCGGCACCGAGGAGTCGCCGGGCGAGACCATCATCTACAACGGCCGTAAGTTCAAGTCTTACCGCGGCATGGGCAGCATCTCCGCGATGCAGGCCGGTTCGAAAGACCGCTATTTCCAGAGCGAGAAGACCGACAGCAGCAAATTCGTGCCGGAAGGCATCGAGGCCCGCGTGCCTTACAAGGGCACACTCAGCGAGACCGTATATCAGCTCGTAGGCGGTCTGCGCAGCGGCATGGGCTACGTCGGCGCTCCCGACATAGCTCGTCTGCACGAGGCTAAATTCGTGAAGATAACCTCCGCCGCCGTAATCGAAAACCACCCCCACGATGTGACAATCACCAAAGAAGCCCCCAACTACACAAGAGGAAACTAATGGAAAAAATACTTATAATTGATTTCGGTTCGCAGTATACACAGCTTATTGCCAGAAGAGTAAGAGAGCTCAACGTGTATTGCGAGATCCATCCCTTCCACAAGATTCCCGCTATCGATGCGGACGTGAAGGGTGTGATCCTTTCCGGAAGCCCCTATTCCGTCAACGACCCCGAGGCTCCGAAGCCTTCGCTCGATGAGTTCAAGGGTAAACTTCCGCTTCTGGGCGTATGCTACGGCGCGCAGCTTCTGGCCCAGATGGCCGGCGGCACTGTCAAGGGTGCCCCGAGCCGTGAATACGGCCGTGCGATGCTCACCGTGGTCGACAACGAAGACCCGCTCATGCACGGCCTTCCCTCTCCCACCCAGGTGTGGATGAGCCATGGCGACACCATCACCGACGCTCCAGCTTCATTCCACATAGTCGGAAGCACCGAGAATGTGCGAGTGGCAGCATACCATATCGAGGGCGAGCAGAGCTGGGGCATCCAGTTCCACCCGGAAGTGTACCACTCGACAGACGGCACACAGCTTCTGCGCAACTTCGTGATGGGCATATGCGGATGTTACGGCACATGGAGCCCCGATTCTTTCATCGAGACAACTGTAGCCGAACTCCGCGAGAAGATAGGCGGCGACCAGGTGATCCTCGGTCTTTCGGGCGGCGTTGACTCCACCGTAGCCGCTGTCCTGCTCCACAAGGCTATCGGGAGCCAGCTCCAGTGTATCTTCGTCAACAACGGTCTGCTGCGTCTCAACGAGTTCGAGGGGGTGCTTGAACAGTACAAAGGCATGGGCCTCAACGTGAAAGGCGTTGATGCCAGCCTCAAGTTCTACGCCGACCTTGCCGGAGTCACAGACCCGGAAGGTAAACGCAAGATCATCGGCCGCGACTTCATCGAGGTTTTCAATGAGGAAGCACAGAAATTCGGCGACGCTCGCTGGCTTGCCCAGGGCACGATCTATCCCGACGTGATCGAGAGTGTCAGCGTCAACGGCCCCTCGGCCACTATCAAGTCGCATCACAACGTAGGCGGACTTCCCGAGAAGATGAACCTCAAGATAGTGGAGCCGCTCCGTCTCCTCTTCAAAGACGAGGTGCGCCGCGTGGGCAAAGCTCTCGGCATAGACCCCATGCTTCTTGGCCGTCACCCCTTCCCCGGACCGGGCCTCGGCATCCGCATCCTCGGCGAAGTGACTGCAGAGAAAGTTCGCGTGCTCCAGCAGGCCGACGACATCTTCATCAGCAACCTCCGCGCCGCAGGTCTCTACGACCAGGTATGGCAGGCAGGCACCATCCTGCTTCCGGTGCAGAGTGTCGGCGTAATGGGCGATGAGCGCACATACGAGCAGTGCTGCGCGCTGCGCGCCGTGATCTCGACCGACGGCATGACCGCCGACTGGGTACACCTCCCCTACGAGTTCCTTGCCAAGGTGAGCAACGAGATCATCAACAAGGTGCGCGGCATCAACCGCGTAGTCTACGACATCTCCTCCAAACCACCAGCCACAATCGAGTGGGAGTAATCATGCGAAACTTTAGTGTGAATTAAAC
>USNC01000356.1 GCA_900555915.1 uncultured Porphyromonadaceae bacterium
AGATGTGTATAAGAGACAGTTTAAGCGGTTTTCTCGATTTTTATTGTTAACTTTGCAGTTGCGTTGGATGGACCCTGACAGGTGTCGGCGCGATTGATGATAACATAGACCCATTTCATAAAATTTCGACAAATTATGGCACTCTGGTTTGAAACCAAGATTAGATATTACCTCATGCAGGAAAATGGCGCGGTGAAAAAGGTAAACGAGCCGTATCTCGTGGATGCTCTTACATTCACCGATGCCGAGGCTCGCATCATTGAGAAAATCACTCCGTTCATCTCCGGCGAGTTCAGCGTGTCGGCAGTGAAGAAGACCAAGATCGCCGAGATCTTTTTCGATGAGTCAGACTATGCCGACAAGTATTACATGGTGAAGGTGAATTTCATTACTCTTGATGAGAAGAGCGGCAAGGAAAAGAAGTCGGCAAGTTTCATACTTGTTCAGGCCGGCGATTTCCAGAATGCGCTCGGACGCTTCCAGGACGGAATGAAGGGGACGATGGCCGACTATCAGATCGCGTCGATCACCGAGACTCCTCTTATGGACGTCTATCCCTACGAGTATGATACACCCGACAATACGGCCAAACCGGCGGAATAACATTCAAATGTCATGATAGCCGGAGAAATCATTAGAATACATCAGGAATTGCCGCCCGGGGTGGAATTATGCGCAGTCAGCAAATTTCATCCGGCGGAGGCAATAATGGAGGCATACGGTGCAGGCCAGAGAATTTTCGGCGAGAGCCGGGTTCAGGAACTGCTTTCCAAGTGCACGATGCTCCCCTCGGATATCAAATGGCATTTCATAGGTCATCTGCAGACCAACAAGGTGCGTCAGCTCATTCCCCATGCGGCACTCATAGAAAGCGTAGACAGCGAGCGCCTGCTTTCAGTCATCGACAGCGAGTCGGCCAAGGCAGGCTTGGTGAGCAGGGTGCTGATGCAGGTCCATGTGGCGAGGGAGGAGACGAAATTCGGTTTCTCTCCCGATGAATTGATCGATTATTTCAGCCAGAGGAAATTCGAGTCGCTTAAGGCCACCCATATCTGCGGAGTTATGGGAATGGCTTCCAACACCGATGATATGGATCGGGTTAGGGCTGACTTCAGGGCTGTTGCCGAAGTGAGGCGCGCCATACTTGATATGGCTCCGGATCTTGTAGGATTCGACACCGTGTCGATGGGAATGTCGGGCGACTGGCATATAGCGGTTGAGGAAGGATCCAATCTCGTGCGAATCGGCACCGCCATTTTCGGAGAGCGGGAATATTGATGAGCGGCAATATATTTTATACTTTCGACAAAAACTAATAATAACCTTATAATTCCAATCCAAACAAAATGAGTAAAACTTCAGTGGCAGCGGCTCCTCAGCAAGGGCGCACAGTTGCGATCATCACGATGTTTTTCATCTTCGCGATGATATCTTTCGTCACCAACATGGCGGCTCCGTTCGGCAATATCTGGGGCTTCAGATATGAATGGGCAGGCATGGCCGGCAACCTCATGAACTTCACGGCATATCTCTTCATGGGCATACCCGCGGGCAACATGCTTATCAAATACGGATACAAGAAGACTGCGCTTATCGCGCTGGCAGTAGGTGCTGTAGGTCTCTTCATCCAGCTTGCGTCGAGTTGGGTGGGAACAAACGAATCTGCTCTCTTCGTGTATCTCGCAGGCGCGCTCGTCTGCGGTTTCTGTGTCTGCATGCTCAACACAGTGGTCAACCCCATGCTCAATCTTCTGGGCGGCGGCGGCAACAAAGGCAACCAGCTTATCCAGACCGGCGGATCGCTCAACTCGCTCTCCGGAACGCTGACCCCGATGCTCGTCGGTGTCCTTGTTGGCACTCTCACCAAAGAGACCACCATGGCCTCTGTAGCTCCTCTCGTGATCACCGGCATAATAATCTTCGTGGTTGCTTTCATCGTGATATCATTCATCAAGATAGAGGAGCCTCAGAAAAACCTCAGCAAGGCCACATACGAATACACTCCGTTCGCATTCCGCCACTGCACGCTCGGCATCATCGCCATCTTCTTCTATGTTGGCGTTGAGATCGGTATCCCCGGCGAGATGAATGCCTGGATCAGCCGTGAGAACTTCGAGGGAGCCGCCGCTGTGGCAGGTTCGCTCGCCGCGCTGTATTGGTTGCTGATGCTCCTGTCTCTTATACACATCTCCGAGC
>USNC01000357.1 GCA_900555915.1 uncultured Porphyromonadaceae bacterium
GTAAGATCGTCGGCAGCGTCAGATGTGTATAAGAGACAAACACAATTACACAGTAAAAAAAATACCGCTGCCCTGAAAGCAGCGGTATTTTTTTTCCGTCAAAATCTGAATCCTCCCGAGAGCACCACGCTCTGCACCGTATTGAAGAGCGAATAACTGTTGGACTGATACCAATAGCCGCGGAATTTCGCCTGGAGGCCGGCAAACCAGTTGCCGCTGTTGTAGGTAAAGGATGTCATGCCGTGCACATTGAGCGAGAAAAGTTTCTTGCTGGCTTCCTGCGAGTCCTCATAGCAGTGGTTGAAGCCGATGCCGGGCATTATGGTGACGTTGTAGAGCCAGCGCGGCGAGAGAACGCAGTTGTAGCCGTAGCCGGCGAGGAGATTGTAGTCGTGATAATGGAAACGGTAGTGATCCTCCGTGCCCCTCGCATATGGCTTCAACTCTTCGGGGAGGCGCGAGAAGTCGATCTGAATGTCCTGGTTGCAATAGGAGAAGCCACCCATGAAGCAGCCCTGGCTTTTCTTCTGTATCTTTGAGAAACTGTAGGCCGCGGCCTGCGAGTATTTATATCCGTTGAAGAAATAGTAGGCGTCGATGCCGAAATTGGTCATTTTAATTCCCGAGAAGGGAAGTTTGAAGGGTTTATGGCCGTTGTAGTCGCCGAAGGTGCGGATATAGGTACCGCCGTCGTTTGAATAGTAGTAGCCCTCGGCCGCGAACCGTGCGCAACTGAAACTGAACTCCTGCTTCCTGTAGTCGATGGGGCCGCCTCCTATCATGTGCGAGAGGTCGAGCGAATATGTGTAGCTCACCGCCATATATTGGAGCGAGGCGCCCATGAGCACGTGCATGTCGCCCGACATGATGGAGTTGAAATGTTTGGAAAACTTCATATAGTATGAATCGGTCCAGTTGTCGTTGATAAGGCGGGCGCGCCAGCGCTTTCCCGTCCCCGCCACGTAGGCGGTGTCGGTGGAACTGAACACCTCGTCGGCCCAGTTGTAGACCCTGACGCAGAAGCCGAGAAACCGGGGCCACACCACTGTAGTGTCGCGCATGGCGAGTTTTCCCTGCTTGAAGAGTGTCCACCAGTTGCGGTCGGCTGCGGGTGTCCGCACACCGGAATCCGCTACGGTATCCGGCGCCACGCTGCCGACGGCGCAGTCGCCGACGGAATCATTACGCACTGCCCCCATCAGTTCGACAGCATTCCAGCGCAGGACGTCAGGAAGGTCTTCCCTTGAAGCCCGGGCCGGAATGAAAATCAATACAGTCATAAGAATCGGAAGAAGTCTTCTTATCATTGGCTATAGGTGTAGGTGTTCAGTGTGGATAGATGTCAAGTGCAGGTGTGTTCTTTATGGATGGTCAGTGGATGCCGCGGCGGTCGAGCTCACGCTTGTAGCGCCGGGCATTGACCTGATGCTCCGCATAGGTCTTTGCAAAAGCGTGCCTGCCGGAGAAATCGGCTTTGGCACACATATATAGGTAGTCGTGGGGAGCGCTGTCGAGTATGGCGTCGATGGTCTGCACCGAAGTGGTGCGTATCGGGCCTGGGGGCAAACCCTTGTTGACATATGTGTTGTAGGGATGCGGCGTGCGTGTCATGGCCGACGTGACGCGGCGTATGCTGAAGTCGCCGAGCGCGAATCTCACAGTCGGGTCGGCCTGCAGCGGCATACCGGTCCTGAGCCGGTTGACATACAGACGTCCTATCGTGCCTTTCTCCTCAAGCGCGTTTGTCTCCTCGTCTACTATCGAGGCGATGGTCATCACCTCGGCAGGCGAGAGACCGAGGGCTTCAGCCTTCGCTTTCCGGCCGGAGTTCCACACGTCGAGATAATGCGCTCCCACTTTCTCCACCACAGAGGCAGGAGAGGCGTTCCAGTAGAAATCGTAGGAGTCGTTGAAGAAGAGCGCCATCGACTGCTCCGGAGTCAGGCCATACCGGTCCATCACGGAAGCATCGGCCATGACACCGGAGAGGGAATCGGTGGAGAAATCAAACCTTGCGGCCACACGCTCCTGCATCAGCGGACGCTGTCTGAACCCATTGATGGTGAGGGTGAGCGGATGCTGCGGGCCACCGGTGAGACGGCGCATGGCCGTAAGCGGGCTCCACCCGGCCTCTATGAGGTCTGTCTCTTATACACATCTCCGAGCCCACGAGACACTGCGCGATCTCGTATGC
>USNC01000358.1 GCA_900555915.1 uncultured Porphyromonadaceae bacterium
CGTCGGCAGCGTCAGATGTGTATAAGAGACAGGGTCTACGCTGGTCTCTCCGTCCTCACGCGTCAGCACCAGACTGTTGGGCACTACCTTTACCTTCACCGTGTCGCTCACTTTCTCCGGCGCGAAGTCTGTGTCGTTGTAGACCGTGATTGTCACATCGCCGGGCATGATGCCGGTCACCACGCCGTTTTCGTCTACCGTGGCTATCGACGGGTCGGAGGAAAGGTATTTCACCGAAGGAATCAGGTCGCTGAATTTAGGCAGTATCGTGGTGGTGAAGGTCGTGGTCTGACCCATGATCACTGATGTCTCTTTCGGAAAACAGTTGAGCACGGCCTTCTGCACCATGATCTCGCAATAGGAGGAATATTGCTCTCTTCCTCCGGTGTTTCCCGGCTTCGGTCCTTCATATGTAAACCGTAGATAGGCTGTACCTGTCATCTCGCTGCTCGTCACGGTGATCTCTGCTTCGTCTTTAGCGAACACGCCGCCGTTCTCTATTTCTTTGCCGTCTACTTTCACGCTTACCTTGACGTCGAGGTTGCTGGGCTTCCCATCGCTGTCAAGGAGCTCCCAACTCAGTTTGCCATGCTCATCGGTCTCGGCCACTACGGTGAGCAGAAACTCTCCGATGTGGTGTTTGATGCCGTTGCCCTGCGGCGTCAGGCCGAGGAATGTCTTGTTGAGCGAGAGGTGGCGGTCCGAGACCTGGATGATGCATTCGTCTTTAATCTCAATGCCGTTCTTTCTGATTGTCGCGATGAGCACGTCGCGCCCCCGCTTATTCACTATAGGAGTCACGGTGCAGGTGCCGTCCTTATTGTCCTTGATGTCGCACACATGGCTGTCGGTCACATTGCCGAGTGTCCATGTCAGTCCCTCCGTTATCAGATTCCCGTCTTCGTCGAGCGCGGTGACTGTTCCCGAAGATGCGGTCTGCTTGTTATCGTCGGTATAGAGACGTATCACCCCCTTGTCGAGGTTAAGCGCCCCGAGCTTCAGGCCGAAGTCCGGTCTCAGTATCACCGACCGGTAGGGAAGCACGTCTACCGTCAGCTCATGGTCCGTAGATATACGCATCCTCACCGGTATGAGTATATGGTCGTTGCGGTTGATGAAGGTCAGGTCCTTCACCTTGGCATATATGGTCTTGGCTTTTCCGCCATGCTCCACTTCCAGCCTGAACCAGCAGCAGTCGCTCTGGGCGTCGTCTGCGCTGCTTTTACCGGGAATGGAGGTCTCGCGCACATAGAGAGTGAATTGCTCGTCGCGCTTGAATTCCTCGTCGGATATCGCTGCGGTCTCGCTCTTGGTCACTTCCGGCGCGTTGTCGCTGAGGTCGTGTTTGAAATAGAGCAGTCCTGTCCTGCCGTCGATCTCTCCTGCCGGTGTGGAGCCGTCAAGCATCTCCGTTGCCACGCCCTCCTCGTTAGGTGTGGCGAGTGTGTTGTAGTTAGGCAGCAACGACACCGGCCCTTCGTGCAGAAGTCCGAAACTGATGCTCTTCACCTTCACCGGTTCCTCTGTCATGTTGGCGAAGGCGAACTCCACTTTGCCCAGCACACGCACCACCTCGATCGAATACGGTTCGTTGATACCCCCCTTGGCCTTGATTTCCAGTTTCCCGGTCATGGGGATGTTGGCCTGCCCTGTTGCGCTGTTGATGCTGCCGTTCTTAAGGCTTATGGTGGCCTCGCTGATTTCTGTCGCCGACGGTGCGTTCGTCCCTTCCTCGAAGAAGATTCCTGCGCGGCTTTTCAATTCCTCCTGCGTGATGTTGGCGAAAGCGTATGCTGTGTAGCTTCCCGCCGGCAGGATGGTGTTGATGATATCCATGCTTGTGGGGTTGGCGGGTGTGCCTGTCGCGATTTTGGCCACCTCGCCGTGGCGGTCTACAAACGCCACCCACCACGAGTTGATGAGTTCCGGCCCCGTAGCCGCGGTCTCGCCGAGCGTGGCGCGGGTCAGGGCGTCGTCGGTCCGGGTGAAGAGCTCGATCTTTACCTCAGCGTCTCCTTCCTCATCGGATTCCCAGCCGCCAAACCCGTCCGAACACGAACCAAGCGTCAGCACCGACACCAAGGCCATAAAAACACATCGAAATATATGACAATTCTCAATCCTCATCTCAATTTCTATAAAATATCGGCTGTCTCTTATACACATCTGACGCTGCCGACGATCTTAC
>USNC01000359.1 GCA_900555915.1 uncultured Porphyromonadaceae bacterium
CACCTCGCCCCCGAGATTTTCATACGTCGACCGGTTTCTGTTGGCTGAATAAGACACTCCGGCCGTGAGGCGGGAATTGTTCCATCTCCTTATGTAGTCAGCCTCTACCGCATATGCCTGGTTGCGGTCTTTTATCAGGGTATGCACATCAGTGACATAATCCGATGCTCCTGCAAGCTGCTCGATGTAGTCGGAATAGGACTTTCCCAGATAGAGCAATGCCTTGAAGTCTACCACAAGAGTCTGCCTGTGGGCGAAATGCTGCTCCAGATACGCCGAAAGCTGCGGATTGTCGCCATCCGATCCCGTCTGGTCGGTAAGAAGCCTTTCTTCCGCACTGCCTTCATAGCGCATCAGTCCGTCATAGCGGGTGCGGTTTCTGAATGTATGGAAATCGTTGATACCGGCGAAAAACACAGTCGTGTCAGGCTTTATATAGCTGTATTCGATCCAGGCACGCCCCATGGTGTTGTCGACATATCCGCCACGCGATGTCTCCTCTCGGGTAAATGAATGGCCGTCCGGGAAAGTGAAAGTCTCAGTAAAATCACGATGGGATTTCAGTTTGTTGCTATATTTGAAATTGCCTCCGACCTTCCATTGCGAGCGTCCGGAGTTGAGCTTAAGGTCTGCCCAGCAATACCCCCACGGAGCATTGAGCGCAGGTTCAGCCTCGGCCTGCAGAGAGCCTCCCACCGTAGGGTTGGCGACTATGAAATTCAAGACGTAGTTCGCGCCGCTATATCTCAGACCAGGATTGTCGATCCATTCCACCCGCTTGACAGTCTCGGGCAGAAGGGAACGCACCTGATCGATCGAGGCCTGGCGGCCGTTGATACGCACCTGCACCGCTTCGCCTGCCGCCTGTATAGTGCCCATGGCATCGATGACACTGAGCGACGGTATCATGAGATTGTTGAGAAGCTGAACTCCGTTTTTGGAGTTGTCCACCGCACTGCGCGACGGATAGTAGACATCCATATCCGCTTTCCGGATCACCCTGGGCGCCTCTATGACTATTTCCTGCAGATCACTGATCATTGCAGTATCCGCCGGTTCCTGCGCTGACGCACAGGCAGCTATAAGCAAAATTAGAATTGCTGTTGCGATTATCTTCATATTATTTCTGATTAGAAAACAAGAGTTGCTTATTCCGATTACAAAATTACAAGTCGTGATTTACACCCGCAATGCACAAAAGTGTAAGTTTTCACACCTCAGGCAGCCAGATCCGACCTATAAACCCTAAACCTTAAACATTAAACATTAAACCCTAAACCTACAAACTTATAAACCTCAAATTTTGCCAATGGCATAATTTGAATCACTGACACACCTTGAATCCTGACTTCCTGCCATTTATATTGAGCTTTACCTTAGGGTTTGAGAATCTCGTGACATGAGGGAATGTGAGCGTCACTGTAGCCACACCGTCCTTTATGGAAACTTTCACTGAGTCAGCCTTGTATTGCTGCCCATATGTGACGAATCTCGCATCTGAGATGCGATATGATTTTCCGGCCTTGTCGTCTGTAAAGACTACAGTAACTTTATTATCGTAGTTGTTGAAACTCTGGCAGTGGGGCTTCGCGAAAGCGGCCACACTGATGATGAGGCATACCAGCGGAAGGGCAAGTTTAGCTTTCAGTGCGTTCTTGATCTTGTCTCCGGCATAGTCTATCGGATCATAATCAAGTTCCGTGAAACTCAGCACCTCCCTGTAGTCGTTGCTGAAGATCACATCGGCATAGCGCCAATCCTTTTTTCCGGTTGTGGCGTTGGCTACCTTGTAGATGACTCCGGCACATGGTCGGGTCTCTCCCATGAAGATGGTGTCGCGGCGGTTGGAAAGGCCTATGAAGGCGAACGACTCTTCAGCCTGAAGATCGGATTTCACATGATCGCGCATCGCGTTTTCGATCCTGCTTTTCTCGGAATCGCACGCAGTGAATGCTGATGCCAGCGATGCTGCCGCAAGGGCGATGATTAGGAATTTGTCTCGTGTCATATTGATGTATTTTATGTTGATTTTTTGCATCGGAACATTGTGGTTCCGACGATGCAAAATTAATACATCAATTGGACAAAATCCTACTAAAACGGGATATAAATTATCTAAATCAGCACCTATTAAAACACCTGTCTCTTATACACATCTCCGAGCCCACGAGACACTGAGCGATCTCG
>USNC01000360.1 GCA_900555915.1 uncultured Porphyromonadaceae bacterium
GTCAGATGTGTATAAGAGACAGGATAAAGAGACCGGACGGGTGACATTCTTCAACACGGCGGGCGAACCGCTCCTGAGCGAGGCCGACATGCGCACCGACGACGGCCAGGAGCAGACTCTTTCCTTCCTAACCCCGCACGGCGACAACTTCTACGGGGGAGGCGAACGCGGACACAGCATGACGCTCAACGGCTCTGAACTGATGATGTGGAACCGGGCCAACTACGGCTACGGCGAGGGCGACCCGCGCCTCAACCAGACCAACATCAACATGCCCTACATAGTGAGCGACAGCGGCTACGGCATCCTAATCGACGACTACGCCAAGGCAAGACTGACGATAGGTGAAGACACCATATCCTACCGCACCATATCCACCACGCCGCTGAGCTATTTCTTCATCAACGGCGACGGCAGCATGGCCTCCGCCACCGAGAACTTCACCGGACTCACCGGCAGGCAACCCTTGCCGCCGATATGGACACTCGGCTACATCACATCGAAATACGGCTATCACAACCAGAAAGAGGCATACGGCGCCATCGACTCGCTCAAGCAGCGCGGCTATCCGGTAGACGGCATGGTGCTCGACCTCTACTGGTATGGAGTGGAGACCGACATGGGGCGTCTGGAATGGGACAAAGCCCAATGGCCCGACCACCGGAAGATGCTCGCCGACCTTAAAGAGAAAGGGATACATACGGTCACCATCCATCAGCCATACATCAACAGGAAAGGAGCCATCGGCAACTACAACCTGCTCGACAGCCTCGGCCTTCTCACCAAAGACGCCGACGGCAACACCAGAGACGTGACCACCTGGGTAGGCGACGCCGGAATGTTCGACATGGCCAACCCCGACACCCGGCGGTGGATGTGGGAGCGGCTGAAGCCGCTGACAGCCGAAGGCATCGACGGATGGTGGGGCGACCTCGGCGAACCGGAGGTGCATCCGCTGGAGATCGTGCACGCCAACGGCGAGACGGCGGAAGAGTACCACAACTACTACGGCAACGAATGGAGCCGCATGATATACGAAGGTCTGAGAAGGGACTTTCCCTCGATGCGGCCGATGCTGATGATGCGCGGAGGCACCACCGGGCTGCAGCAATATGCGGTGATGCCATGGACCTCCGACGTGGCCCGCTCATGGGCTGGGCTTCAGGCTCAGAACAAACTTATGCTGCATTCCGGACTGTCCGGCCTCGGCTACATGAGCAACGACGTGGGTGGATTCGCAGTGGAGAAAGACCGTCCTTACGATCCGGAACTATACGTGAGATGGCTTCAGGCGGGAACGTTCTCACCCGTGCTGCGCACGCACGCGCAGGACCGTCCCGAACCATACCACTACCCCGCGCAGGAAGCCATCATAAAGAAATTCATACGGATGCGCTATGAGTGGCTTCCCTACAACTACACGCTCGCCTATGAGAACGCGACCCACGGATATCCCCTGATGCGCCATCTGAACTTCAAGGCTGACAACATCGACGAGAGTCTGGCCGCAGTGAGCGACGAATATCTCTGGGGCGACGATGTGCTGGTGGCTCCCGTGATGAAAGCCGGAGCCCGCTCGCGCAAGGTGGCATTTCCCGAAGGGACATGGATAGACTGGAACAATCCCCGTAAAATCTACCGTGGCGGCACCACGGCAACTGTGGCGGCACCGCTGGCCACACTTCCCCTGTTTGTGCGAGCCGGAAGTTTCATACCCCTCTGCATGGAGAAGATTGACAACACTTCGGAGTATGACCCCACCACACTGACAGTGAAATATTTTCCCGCCAAGGAATGGACAAGTTACGTTCTATTTGACGACGACCGGAAATCGCCGACCACTCTTCAGGACGGGGAATACCAGCTGACCACCTTCACCGGATCGAAACAAGGAAGCGAAATATATATCGACATCGCCTCGGAAGGAGACTACAGCGACATGCCCGCCGTGAGAATGATCACGATGGAGATTGTCGGCACAGAACGTCCGCACTCGGTGGAAGTGGACGGCGATCAACTGAGGCAGTCCGTTTCGGTGAAAGCCATACACAGAAACGGCTACTGCTACGACGCCAACAGCCGCACGCTTTCGATAGTGCTCCCCTACTCCTACCGCAAGACGGAGACTGTCTCTTATACACATCTGACGCTGCCGACGATCTTACGCGTGTAGA
>USNC01000361.1 GCA_900555915.1 uncultured Porphyromonadaceae bacterium
CGCTGGTGTTGCTAGGTGGGGAACCGGGCATCGGCAAGTCCACCCTCGTGCTACAAACTGTTCTGAGATTACCCGAAAAGAAGATACTTTATGTGTCCGGCGAAGAAAGCGCACGGCAGCTGAAGCTGCGTGCCGACCGCATCCGTCACAACTCATCGGACTGCCTGATAGCATGCGAAACATCTTTGGAACAGATTTACGTAAACATCAAGAACACGCAACCCGACCTGGTTATCATCGACTCCATACAAACGATATCAACCGAGACAATCGAGTCTTCTCCCGGAAGCCTGGTGCAAGTGCGCGAATGTTCCGCCTCCATCCTTAAATTTGCCAAGCAGACCAACACGCCCGTTATCCTGATCGGACATATCAATAAGGAAGGAAGCATAGCCGGACCAAAGGTACTGGAGCACATTGTCGACACCGTTTTGCAGTTCGAGGGCGACCAACATTATATGTATCGCATCCTGCGCAGCATCAAGAATCGTTTCGGCAGCACTGCCGAATTAGGCATCTACGAGATGCGGCAGGACGGATTGAGGCAAGTGAGCAACCCCTCTGAGTTACTGCTGAGCCAAGACCATGAAGGAATGAGCGGCGTAGCCATCGCCTCTGCCATCGAAGGGGTTCGTCCGTTCCTCATCGAAACACAGGCACTGGTCAGCTCTGCCGTCTACGGCAATCCTCAACGCTCCGCCACAGGCTTTGATCTGAGAAGAATGAACATGCTTCTTGCCGTGTTGGAGAAACGGGTCGGATTCAAGCTGGCACAGAAAGATGTCTTTCTCAATATAGCCGGCGGACTGAAGGTCAACGACCCTGCCATCGACCTGTCTGTCATCAGCGCCATCTTGTCCAGCAACATGGATGCGGAGGTGGAGCGCGACACCTGCATGGCAGGTGAAGTGGGACTGAGTGGAGAGATACGTCCGGTCAACCGCATCGAACAACGAATCGGTGAAGCCGAAAAGCTCGGATTCAAGCGTATCCTTATCCCCAAGCATAACCTTCAGGGAATGGATACCAAGAAACTGAAAATAGAACTCATTCCGGTCAGAAAAGTGGAAGAAGCGTTCCGGGCCTTATTCGGATAAGATACATAAAACTGTTTTAAAACTAAAGAATCGACATCAATGACTAAAGACAATTCATATACCCCAAGTTGTGTGGACTGCGGAACACAGAACTGCAAGTTCAAAGACCGTACATATCCCGAATTCTGCCTGACGACCGGTTTGGATACAGAAGATTTGGAGTGGGCACTGGAACGCTATGACGAAGGACAAAACCACGATGTTATGGTAGCCAGCGCCGAAGTGGAGTTTGAAGGCTATTGCCGGCTCACCCGCGTGGAAGAAATCATGACCTTTGCACGCAAGATGGGATACAAGAAAATAGGAATTGCCAATTGCATCGGATTAATCAATGAAGCACGAATCTTTGCCCGGATTCTGAGAGCCAACGGATTCGAAGCTTATTCCGTGATATGCAAAGTGGCGGGAGTGCCCAAATCATCCGTTGGTATCCCTCAGGAATGTGAAACCATCGGAGCTGCCATGTGCAACCCTATCCTTCAGGCGCGCCTGCTCAACCGCGCGCATACAGACCTGAATGTAGTTATCGGACTTTGTGTGGGACATGACAGCCTGTTCTATAAATATGCAGATGCCTATTCCACTACCTTGATAACAAAAGACCGCGTCACCGGACACAATCCGGCTGCTGCCCTTTATACGGCCAATTCATATTATCGCAAGAAACTCATGCCCGACAATAAATAAAAAAGATATGATACAGGAATTCCAACTGCGAGCATTGCCTGAACAGGCAATCAGTGAACAAGCACTCAAACAATTTATCGGACGTGAAAAAGGACTGGACATACGCACCATCCATTCCATCCGTGTCTTGAAAAGAAGTATTGATGCCCGCCAACGTACTATTTATGTCAACCTGAAAGTGCGTCTCTATATCAATGAAATTCCTCATGACGAAGAATTCGTCCGCACGGAATACCGTAAGGTAGAGAACAGCCCCCAGGTAATAGTGGTGGGTGCAGGTCCCGGAGGACTGTTTGCCGCACTGCGGCTGATAGAGTTGGGATTGCGTCCCATCGTGGTGGAAACTGTCTCTTATACACATCTCCGAGCCCACGAGAC
>USNC01000362.1 GCA_900555915.1 uncultured Porphyromonadaceae bacterium
TCGGCAGCGTCAGATGTGTATAAGAGACAGTCCCGGCCCTCTTCCATGTAGGCGACAACGGCTGGGCGCTTCTCACCGAGACCGGCGTGGACGGTTATTTCTGCGGTAGCCGCCTCAGCGATTTCCACGACGGCGTCTTCACCATCGAATATCCTATGCCGGAGGAAAACAACGGCAACGGTTCGGCCGCGCCGGCCATCGGCCTGCCCGGCGCGACCCCCTGGCGTACCATCACCGTAGGCTCCGACCTCGCCCCGATAGTCGAGACCACCATACCATGGAATCTCGTAGAACCGCTCTATGAGGCCAAAGAAGAGGTGAAGCCCGGTCGCGGCACCTGGTCGTGGCTCATGTGGCAGGACAATTCCATCAATATGGACGACCTGAAGAAATTCATCGACCTCGCAGCCGAAATGGGATATGAAAACACTCTGGTCGACAACTGGTGGGACACCAACATCGGAAAGAAAGGGATTGAAGAACTTGTGGAATACGCCAAAAGCAAAGGCGTCAACGTGATGATCTGGTATTCATCCTCCGGCTGGTGGAACGATATCGAGCAGGGTCCCGTCAACAAGATGTCGCGCCCCATTCCGCGCAAGCAGGAGATGGAATGGATGAAGAAGATCGGTGTCAAAGGTATCAAGGTAGACTTCTTCGGCGGCGACAAGCAGGAGACGATGCGCCTCTACGAAGACATCCTCAGCGATGCCAACGACTACGGAATAAGCGTCATATTCCACGGCTGCACCATGCCGAGAGGGTGGGAGCGGATGTATCCCAACTATGTGGGCAGCGAGGCGGTGCTCGCCTCCGAAAACCTCATGTTCAGCCAGGATTTCTGCGACGCCGAGGCCTTCAACGCCACCCTGCATCCCTTCATCCGCAACGCGGCCGGAATCATGGAATACGGCGGCACCGTGCTCAACAAGCGCTTCAGCCGCGGCAACGACAAAGGCAACTTCCGGCGCACTTCCGACGCCTTCCAGCTCGCCCTCGCCATACTCTTCCAAAATCCGGTGCAGAACTTCGCGCTCGCTCCCAACAATCTCACCGACGCCCCCGCCGACGCCATCGCTTTCATGAAGGAGGTGCCCACCACATGGGACGAAACCCGATTCATCGACGGATACCCGGGACGCTATGCCGTGATAGCGCGCCGTCACGCCGACACTTGGTATATAGCCGGTGTGAGTGCGGAAAAAGCACCGGTCAGCCTGGATCTCAGTCTGCCGATGCTCCATAAGGGACAGGAAGTCACCATATATCAGGAAGACGGCAAGAAACCTCTCGCCGCCCGCACCCTGAAAATAAAGAATCCGGAGAAAGTGCGTCTCACTCTCCGTGAAGGCGACGGATTCGTCATGACATGCCGCTGACTTCCGCCACAAGCGAGTCTACGAGCCCATCGTAAAGAGCCGCGGGAAAACTGAAATTCCCGTCGGCGCCGACGGCAGGAGCACGCCATATCAGACAATGCTCCGCCTCATCCTCCGCCGTCACGCTCCCGACGGCCTCTATCACCGGCCCTCCGGCCTCATGACACAGATACGCCATAGGCCGCGACGGAGATCCGGCAATTCCGGCCTCTTCCGACCATTGACGCTGATAGGCATCCGATTCCGGCACTGTCAGTTCATTCACGCTGCGGCGCCAGCCGCGCATGCGCAGCGATACGAGACGCACGAAATCGGGAGGAAGCGGAATCAAGCAGGCATGCAGCCCGCACGCGGCCTTCCTCATGCGTGACTCTACTTTTAAATTCTCAGCGCCGCCGAGCATGTCGGCGGTGGCTCCGGCTATCAGTCTTCTTCCCACGGCGGGAAGAAGACTGATTATCTTTAGCCTCAGAGCCTCGGCAGGCGCGAAGATGTCAGCCTGCATATCAGCGCCGGCAGTCTCGCCCAGACGCCTGAGCACATCGCCGAGCACTCCACTCAACGCATATTCCATCACTCATCTTTTATGACTATGGAGATGCCGAGCGCCAGCGCCTCCCGTTGGCAACTCTCCTTGTCGAGCAGCCTACCGGTGGGTATTCCCTTCCGCATGTGAAGGAAATCGATGGCGTCGTCGAGCGCTTCAAACTCCATATCCGCCACGTCACTCTTTCTCTGCGCGGAGGGCGCTGAGG
>USNC01000363.1 GCA_900555915.1 uncultured Porphyromonadaceae bacterium
CTCGTGGGCTCGGAGATGTGTATAAGAGACAGGGCGAGGAGTCGCCCCTCCGGGGCGGGGTAATCGGAGGGGAGCAACTTCGGGGTACGGATAGATTGGGCACTGATGGACGCGGATTGTATTATTGTCTTAACAAGGTCTTTTTGATGCGACAAAGCGTTATGGGATCTATCTGGAGATACTTTGCTATTTCTTTCTGAGCCACGTCCTGCTCAATCTGGGGATGTTCATGGACAAGATTCAGGTAACGCTGTGCAGGAGTCATAGACGATAAATTGTAGTATCGTCTGATTAAGGATTTATACGCCAGTTCCATGAAAATACGTCCTTGCTGACAAGCATTATTGTCTTCTCTGTAAAGAGCAGGCAAAAATGTTGCGTCCATAATCCAGACATCGGTTTTTCTTCCGGCTGCAATATCAAATATGGCCGGGGCATTATGCATACAATTCGGGTAATCTCCCCATAAGGCATCAGCAAATGCAAATCCGCCGATTGTATAATGTTGGTCAGTGCCGGAAACTTTATAGATTAGGTATCCTGATTTCACATAGCCGCAAACGTTAGTAGGCTCACTCTTACAGCATAGGTATTCTCCTTTTTTCAACGAAACGAGTCTGCCACGGCTTTCTATCAAGTCGTGCCAGAATTGAAGGTCAAGACCTTCAAGGTGTGTGTTGAAGTGTCGTTTCATGGGTGCAAATTTACTAAAAAATTGGTGTCAGCGCGCGAGCCTGAACTCGATGTCATCGACCAGGCAGCGGGCGCCGGCTTTGCCTTCGGCCTCGATGCCTATCTGGACTTTGCCGCCGGTGACTTTGATTCCGGTCATCGTTACCGGGGTCCACTCGGGGAGGTTGCTCTTGATGTCCAGGCGTGTCTCGTCGCTGCCGCTTGTGGCGAAAAATTGCAGTTTTTCAAATTCGCCGTCTGTCCTTACTTTGGCCGTGAGTGTGTATTCGCCGTCGGGCAGAGCTACGAAGGGGGTGGAGGTGACGGTCTGGCTCACCCTCCGCGAGAAGTCCACGATGTCGCTGATGCAGAGGCTCTTCTCGCCGATCACGCAGCGCCGGTCGTCGCGTGTGTTGAGGTAGTTGAGTTGCGGCGACAGGGAGTCGCCTACAGCTACGGCATTTCCACGTATAATCTCCGTGTCCCATCCCAGCAGATGCTCCTGCCGGGGCTTGACGGGATTGGGGATGATGCGCCGGTCGGCCTCAAAACTGCCGTTGAGAGCGTAGTTGTTGTCGTGGGCCACACGCCATTCGCCTGTGGCCTCGTCAAGTTCCCATGCTGAGAGGGAGTTGAACCAGGGAGTGCCGTCCGCTTCAAACGAGAGAGGCACCCATACGTTGTAGCCCAGTCCGTTGCCTGCGAAATCGCTCCACCGGTCGCCGCAGAACAGCACGGTCTCTTTCCCGTCGCTGCCGTTGCGGAGGGTATAGAAGAAGCCGGTCTGCGACACATGCGCATAGTCTGACTCGCATCCTTTCATCACCTGCATGTCGTTGGCGGGGGTGTATGGCCCGCGTATGTCGTCGGCAACAAGGTAGTAGGCATACGAACCGTCCCATCCGTAGATGTTGGAGGCGCACATGTAGTAGCGTCCGGCGTGCTTGAACATGCAGTTGCCCTCACGGCTTTCTCCTTCAAACACCTTCGTGCAGTCGAGGAGGTCGGGTCGTCCGTCGACGATCCCTATTTCAGACACATATATCTTGTTGCGCCCCCGGCCGTAGGAATAGACCAGATATGATTTCCCGCTGTCAGGATCGGTGAAGACGGTCTGGTCGCCCGTGTTGGGTGTGCCGATGGTCTGCGTCATGTCTTTTCTCCATTCCCAGCGGAAGGGTCCTTCGGGGCGTTCGGAAGTCGCGAACAGCACGCCGTTGTCGCATTGTATCGCCAGCACGTAGCGGCTGATCTCCGGCAGATAGCATACTCCCATGCGTCCGAGCCAGCCATGCCGGCCATGTTTCGCTATCTCGGCGGGTGTGAGCACATCGCCGGCATATGTCCAGTCGGTGAGATTGTCGGATGTGTAGCAGGTCACTCCGCTGAAGGCAGAGCCTTTGATCTGTCTCTTATACACATCTCCGAGCCCACGAGACACTGAGCGATCT
>USNC01000364.1 GCA_900555915.1 uncultured Porphyromonadaceae bacterium
GAGATCGCTCAGTGTCTCGTGGGCTCGGAGATGTGTATAAGAGACAGATCTAACATATAACTACACATTCTGATGAAAGCAACACATCTCATAGCAGGACTGATGCTTCTGGCAGGCATCGCATCGGGCTGCGACAACATAGCAGAAGACGACCGCTACTACAAGGAACCCAAACCGGTGGTGGAGAATCCGCGCACGCTGCTCATCATGGAGTTTACCGGCAACAACTGCAAGAACTGCCCCAACGGAGCAGCGATGGTAGACCAGATCAAGAATGACGAGGGAGCGGGCAGGGTGATTTCCGTGGGTCTGCACCCCTATGGCGACATCAACACCAACCCGGTATGGAGCAAATACACCATGCCGGATCTCCAGGACTTCCGCAGCGAGGCTGCCACGGCCCTTTATGAATATTACAAGCCGAGCGGCTTCCCGTGTGCCATCTTCAACGGTCTGAGATCTTCCATGTCAGGCTCGATTCCGGAATGGATGCAGAAAGCGTCGGATGCGCTCAAGGCCTCCGCCGCCATGAGCATCGAGGCCTCGACAGCCTACGACGAGACAAGCCGCGAACTGAACGTGGATTACACCATTGATTTCGGAAATGTCGTCAACAAGAGGCTCAATGCCACAGTATGGCTCGTGGAAAACCACATAATGGGCACACAGACCATGCCCGACGGCAAAACGAACCTCGACTATGAGCACAACCATGTGCTCCGCGCTTCGCTCAACGGTGACTGGGGCGAATATATCGGCGAAAACTTCGACTCCGACAGCAAAGTGACCGGCAGCGCGAAAATGACTCTCAACGAGAAATGGAACGCGGCCAACTGCCATGTCGTGGTGTTTGTATACAGCGAAGACGACAAGGAAGTGCAGCAGGCCACGGAGGTTGCGGCTGCAGCCACACCTGAAAGCAATCAATGAAGTTGTCTAATATTCAATAAATCATATCAAGACATCACATATGAAAAGATTTATTCTCACGGCTATATATGCGGTGATACTGTCGGCGGCGGCATTTGCAGCGGATGCGGTGCACTGGGACATACGTCTCGAAGGCGACGGCACCGACAGCCCGAAAGTGGTGGCCACAGCCACCATTGCTCCCGGATATCACCTCTATTCAGTAGATAACCCGGCTGGAGGATCCAATCCTCTCGTATTCTATTTCGACACCAAAGGTTGCCAGACGGTAGGCGCTCCGGTGGCCGACAAAGCCTATACCAAGGAGTTTGACGACACATTCGAGGTAGACCAGCACTTCTACAGCGATAAAGTTACATTCACCCAGAAACTGAAGCCTACGGCCTCCAGTTTCTCAGTTGAAGTCGAGATCAAGGGTCAGGCATGCAACGACTCGGGCTGCACGCAGGTCTACGGCGGCAAAAGCCTCTCAGGCAAAGCGCCGGTGCAGACCGCCGCTGTTGCGGAAGAGCCGAAAGAGGCAGTTCCCGAAGCAGACACTGAGGAAAAGGCAGAGGCCATAGCAGAGGCCGTAGACTCGGTACATAATGCCGCAGGCGTGCTTGCACCAGGCGTCCTCACCGACGGCGATGTGGCGAAAGAGGGCTGGTGGGCAAATGTGGAAGCAGAACTCAAAGAGTTTGAGGAAGGCTCGGCTGAAAGTTCGAGCAGCCTCCTGTATATATTCATCGCAGGCTTTCTCGGCGGCCTTATCGCTCTGGTGACGCCGTGTGTGTGGCCCATGATACCGATGACGGTGTCGTTCTTCCTCAAGCAGAACAAGAAAAGCCGGCGCAAAGCGATCGGCGCAGCCGCCACCTACGGCGGAAGTATCATTGTGATATATGTGGTGCTCGGCCTTCTGGTGACGGTCTTCTTCGGAGCGTCAGCGCTCAACAATCTCGCCACGAACGCGGTGTTCAACATCATCTTCTTCCTGCTTCTCGTGGTGTTTGCAATCTCCTTCATGGGAGGATTCGAACTGACACTCCCCGCAAGCTGGACCAACAAGATGGACTCCAAGGTAGACGCCACCACGGGCATGCTCTCCATCTTCTTCATGGCCTTCACTCTTGTGCTCGTATCGTTCAGCTGCACCTGTCTCTTATACACATCTCCGAGCCCACGAGACACTGAGCGATCTC
>USNC01000365.1 GCA_900555915.1 uncultured Porphyromonadaceae bacterium
GATCGCTCAGTGTCTCGTGGGCTCGGAGATGTGTATAAGAGACAGGTATATCTGCATCGGTATTCCGTTGGCGGTCTGCTGGAGGGTGTTGACAAAGAATGTGTCAGCCTGTGATATGTCCGGATTGTTCTTGAGCCACAATGTCAGATATGCCCTGAAGATACCAAGGTTGGTGTCGATGGTGCCGTCTGCCAGACCCTCCGGATTGTTGACGCAATATTCCTTGCCGGCTGCTTTCTGGGCTTTCTTTTTCTCAATCCAGTCTTTGAGCAGCGGGATTTCAGATAGTCTTGCGAGCAGTTCGTCCGTGGCTTCCACCACGCTTTCGCTGTCGATGAGGTAAGTACGCGCTATTCTTCGTGTGTTGCTCTCCTGCATGGGCCGGTATGTCTTGAAGGTGCCGCTTATCAGATTGTAGGGAGGCACCGACGACACTGTCTTGTCCCAGTTCTGTATCTTCACTTCCGTAAGTGTGACTTCCATCACGGTGCCGTTGGCCTCAGTGCCTTCAACGGCGATCCAGTCGCCGACGTGGACGGAGTCATTCTCCGAAAGCTGCACCCCGGCAACAAGTCCGAGTATGGAATCCTTGAAGATCAACATCAACACCGATGCGAACACTCCGAGACCTGCAAGCAGGGTGCCCGGCGACTTGTCGACCAATATGGAGACCACGGCAATGCCGAATAGTATCCATATTATTCCGCATATGAGCTGCACGAGACCTTTGAGAGGCAGTCGTTTCGTGTTTTCACGCATGTCGACATGGTTCCATATCACCTTCACGAGAATGGTGATGCATCTCGCCAATATGAAGATGAGGTAGATCCATGTGATTCTCGACAGCCAGCTGCTCAGCGATGAGTGCTGCTGCATTGTGAACTGGATGAATATCAGGAAAAATATGGCGGGGACTATTCTCGACGCCTTGTGGAAGAAGTGGGCTTTGGTGAGTTCATCATATATGTCGCCGTTCCATTTGCGGGCGATGACCCTTACGGCTGACAATATGACATATTGCGCCACTATGCCTATGCCCCAGGAAATGGCGAACACAAGCATCGCATATACGAAGAGTTCCAGATTCGCTTCGTGCGAGAGCCCTATATGGTCGAAAATCCAATGCACGGCTTTCATAATTAGCCGGGCCACTGCATAAGTTTCTTCTTCTGTGCCGGGCATCACCACGGATGGTATCTTGTCGGCGATCTCGCCCGTTGCGCGGCATGATAGTAATATTGACATTGCGGAATAAGTTTAGAGGTTGCGGAATTCTGATTTTCTATTGTCCGCTTCCGCATTTCTGCAGAAGTGGAATCTTACACTCCAAACAATCCACCTGTCGGTTCAGTTCATTTCAAAGACTGCGCACCCTCGCGAATCACTACGGGATCGTCGTCCGTGCAGTCGATCACTGCCGTCGGTGTGATTCTGCCGGGCTCACCTATTGCTATGCCGTCGGCTTTCCCCTCATAGGCTTCAGCTATTAGTTCGGCGTTGACTGCATAGTCGTCGCTCTCGAACTTTATGGATGTGGTCAGAAGCGGATGTCCGAGATATGCGGCGACGGATCGGGTGGTAGTGCAGTCCGGTATCCGTATGCCGACTGTTTTTCTGGCTTTGAACTCCTTGGGCAGTACGGGCTGCGCCTTGCAAAGGAAAGTGAAGGGGCCGGGAGTATTGTCGCGCAGAAGGGCGAAGGTCCTGTTGCCGATTCTCGCATAGTCCGAAGCCATCGAGATGCTCTCGCACACTATCGAGAGGTCGTGCTTCTCAGGATTTATTCCTTTCAACTCACACACTCTTTTTATGGCCTTCTGGTTAAGCGCATCGCACATTATGCCGTAGATGCTGTCGGTGGGCAGTATCCATATTTCCCCATCCTTTATTCTCGAGGCTATCTGCTCTATCTGCTTGTCTGAAGGCTGGTCGTTCCATATCTTCACTGTCTTCATATGGTGTTTCTGTTTTTTCGGTGGTTTTATAATATGGCGTATGATTGCCGCGTTTTTATATTGATATAACAATCTTGAATTTGTTTTTATTTTAGACCCCATTTCATAAAATTTCAGAAACCCCGGGGCGGTTTTGGGCGAGCGA
>USNC01000366.1 GCA_900555915.1 uncultured Porphyromonadaceae bacterium
CTACACGCGTAAGATCGTCGGCAGCGTCAGATGTGTATAAGAGACAGGTGCAGGAACGCCAGAATCCGGAAATCATAAATGCCTCGCGGCGTCAGCGCATTGCCAAGGGTAGCGGGACATCGCTTCAGGAAGTCAACCGCCTGATAAAGCAGTTTGAGGAGACCCGCAAGATGATGCGCATGGCTGCCGGCGGAATGAAGAATCCAATGGCCATGATGCGTCAGATGCGTCAGAAAGCGGGCCGTCGCTGATCTGGATGCTCAAGTCCGGCCCCGGCCCGGTCCCATAGATATGGCGGAGGCTTTAAGCCCTCAGATAAGACACACCCCGAAAGTCGTCGATACATGACTTCCGGGGTGTCTTTTTTTGTGTTTTGACGGCCGTGCTTACCGTTTTATGTCGTAGCCCTGATCTTTCAGATACTTCAGGATGTCGTAGTTCATCGCGTGGTTGTAGTAGTTGATGATATGCGCGCACCAGTCATTGTCTGAAGTGCCGCCGGCGCGGGTCCGGTTGTAGGCCGACACGGTCGCGTCATAATCGAGAAGCCCTTGAGTCAGGGCCTCAGTGTCCTGGTTGTAGCAGTTTTTCATCACTACTATGCCGCGCGGCTGCTTTGGCTTGAGGTCCGGATGTTCGCGGGGGATGCCGAGCGCGAGGCCGCACACTACAAACACGCCTTTCGGAAGTTTCAGAAGTTCCGCCACTGCCTTGGGGTCTACCGTGCGCAGATATCCCACGCAGTTGCAGCCGAGGCCGCACGATTCGGCGGCTACCACCGCACTCATCATGGCGAGCGAAGCGTCTATGATGCCGATGATGGTTCCGTCCATAGTGTCGGTGAATGGAGGCATATCAACACCTTTTTTCCGGGCGAGCAGACTCATCTTGTTATAGTCGGAGCAGAAGATGAGAAGCCGGTTGCAGGTCTTCAGTTGTTTCTGGTTTGTGAGTTCATAGAGCTTTTCTTTCAGAGCCTGGTCATCTATGTCGATCACGCTGTATTGCTGGCCATTGTAGCTTGTGGGAGTATTTCTGATCGCATCAAAGATGAAATCCATGGTCTCCTGCGGTATTGCCTCCCGCTCATAGCGGCGGATTGATACTCTTTCGAGCAATGTTTTCTTTACGTCTTTCATGTCCTGTATGATTCAATTTATGAAATGGGGTCTAAGTGACCGTTAAATTTATGAGACGCTGGGTCTTGGTTTGTAAAAGAAAAGGAGGCATGAAGGCGAGCGCCTTTGCCTCCTTTATAAGGACCACACCAAAGTTATTGTGATGAAACTCCGATAGACAGGATTTGAGTTCCGCCGGCGCTTTGTAATCCGCCTGTGTCATAAAGACTGCACCTTGAGGTGGGGGCCCGCCATTGCCTCCGGCAGATGTTCTCGGTATTTCATTTAAATTTGATGAGTTTCCCAAAAGTCTTTGATGTGGTGTATTTTTATTCGTTTCAATAAGGACTCCGGCTCTCCATCGTCTCATTCTTATAACGCAAAATTAATCATAAAGGTTGAAATCTCCAAATTTTCGTCTCACTATTTTTCTCCTTTTTTTATGCGTCGAGGGCTTTCTTCCTTGTATTCAGGCATCTCCGCCGGATACTCTGAAGATCGATGGCTCTCTCGTCTGGCTATGCCTGCCATGCCAGAGCCTTATATCCCTGTCAGAGTTCTGGGGCCGGATTGCTTATCAGGATGGGGGAGCGGTGGAGAACTTTGAAAAGGTCACTGTTTGCTATGGCGATGAATCCGCACGGGTCGCCGTCGGTTATGACTATTTTGTCTCGTTCGGCCACATCCTTGTCCATTACAAACACCACTTCTGCGGCCGATTCCCTGAGCAGTCCGAAAGGGGTGGCAGCGCCGTGTGGCGTGCCGAGCACATCGATCATCAGTTGCTCGTCGGCGAAGGAAACTCTCGGAATGGAGAGGGCGGCTCCGAATTCCTTCGTGACGAATGCTTTTCGCGCGTGGGTCACGTAGAGCCAGAATTTACTTTTCTGCCGGTTGGTCAGAAGGATTGTCTTGACGGTCTTTATTCCGAATGCGCGGTCTATGTCTGTCTCTTATACACATCTGACGCTGCCGACG
>USNC01000367.1 GCA_900555915.1 uncultured Porphyromonadaceae bacterium
TCAATATTTTGCAACTGAATTAATTTTTATCCGATATGTTTTCAGGAATAGTGGAAGAGGCGGCCGAGGTGGTCCGCATCGAGAGAGACGGCACGAATGTGCATCTGACGATGAAATGCAGTTTCACCGACGAGTTGAAGATAGACCAGTCGGTGGCCCACAACGGAGTGTGCCTGACAGTGGTGCGCATCTCCGACGACGGCACCTACACGGTGACGGCGGTGCAGGAGACCCTGGAGCGCAGCAATCTCGGCGACCTGAAACCGGGATCGCTCGTGAATCTGGAACGATCGATGAAGATGAACGGCCGACTTGACGGCCACATAGTGCAGGGACATGTGGACACGACCGCAGTCTGCACCGGGGTTGAGGCGCTGGAAGGAAGCTGGTATTATTCATTCCGCTACGATTCAGATCCGGCACTCATCCGCAAGGGATACGTCACGGTGGAGAAAGGCTCGGTGACAGTCAACGGCGTTTCGCTGACCGTGTGCGATTCGGAGACTGACGGTTTCAGGGTAGCCATCATCCCCTATACCCACGACCATACCAACTTCTGCCGGATTGAGAAGGGGACTAAGGTGAATCTGGAATTTGACATCATCGGGAAGTACGTTTCGAGGATAATGCATAATGCATAATCATTAGCGGTGGAACTTAACGCCGTGCAAACACTTACTACGGAAAAGCTTAGATGATGACAGGGATACAGCTACCGGCACCGAGAGAGGGAAACGGACCGACGGCGAGGAGCCTTCGGCAGGGACGCGTGTTTGTGCTCTTGGGGGGCAACGGCAGCGGCAAGTCGCTGTTTCTGCGCGAGATAAAGCATCTCAACGGTGGGGCCGCCCACTACATATCCGCTATCGCGGGGGAATTTCCGGCTGAGGTGGCCGGATCTCTTGACCAACTGATGGCCATACTCTCGGACAAGGAGCACTCCGAAAAATTCCCTCTTCTGAAGGAGATATGGGAAGAGACATTTCCCGGCAACCGCATCAATCTCCATAAAGGGCACGTAAGGCTCACAAACCGTTCGGGCAACGATCCGGTGGATCCGGATCGGCTGAGCCGCGGAGAGAAAGCCGGTCTCTACTACATAGCGTCGGCACTGCTGGCCCCGAAGGACTCGCTGATACTCGTGGACTCGCCGAGCCTGTTTCTGCACCCGACGGCTGTGGGCGTGCTATGGGACAGGATAGAGCGGACGCGCCGCGACTGCCGGTTTGTGTATGACACGAACGACGCCAACTTCGCGACGCGGCAGAACCGCAGCACGGCGATCTGGATAAAGGATTACGACGCCGCGGGCCACACGTGGGACTACCAGATAATAACCAACGGCGAACTTCCCGACGATATCTTCCTGCAGATGATGGGAAGTCGGCGCCCGATACTCTTCACCGAGGGCGACACCTCACACAGCATAGACATAAGGCTCTACAGCCAGGTCTTTCCGGAACTGACGGTGAAACCGCTGGGCAGCTGCGACAAGGTGATAGAATCGACGAGGACCATGCTCTCGCTCAGATCGATGCATCATCTGGACAGCTACGGACTCGTGGACCGCGACCGGAGGAGCGACGCCGAGGTGGGCTATCTGCGGGCGAAACACATCCTGGTGCCGGAAGTGGCGGAGGTGGAAAACATATTTCTCACTCCGGGCGTTGTGACAGTGATGGCCGAGAGCAAAGGGAAAAACGGGAAAAAGATACTTAAGGCAGTGAGGCAGGAGGTGATGCACAAGTTTGAGCTGATGCTCGACGACCAGGCTCTGCAGCACACCCGCCACCGGATGAAACGCGACGTGGAGCGGAAGATAGACGCCCGCTTCACGTGCATCACCGCGCTCGAACTCCACATAAAGAGCCTGATAAAGAAACTGAGGCCGAGAGACGTCTTCGACCAGTTGCGCGCGGAGTTCCGGCGGATGGTGAACGGCGGTGACTACGAGGGAGTGCTCAGGGTCTTCAACCACAAACCGCTGCTGACGGGAAGCTGCGTGTCGAAAATGCTGGGATATCCGAACTCGGACGACTACGTGAACGGGGTGATAGCTGTCTCTTATACACATCTGGACGCTGCCGACGATCT
>USNC01000368.1 GCA_900555915.1 uncultured Porphyromonadaceae bacterium
TCGTCGGCAGCGTCAGATGTGTATAAGAGACAGGAATTTCAACTTAACACCTGACAATCATGAATATACAAACCACTTTAACTGCCATCGCCATAGCGGTCACCGGAATATCCGCCATGACAGCCCGGGACAATACTTCCACAACCAATCAAGCAACCGGCATTTCCACCGCCGAAATAAGGCAGCCGAAACTGTCGGTGGCGCCCAATACCCCTTTGGGCAAGGCTAAGGGAGCCGTGGCGGGACGTGTAGCCTGGACCCACTGTCCGGGAGTTGCCACCTGGGACGGCCACACCGGCCTCTGGCTTGAAGACAGATGGAACGACCAGGCCCGGGCCGACCGTATGATGAGGGAGACCATTAGGTCGGTAGGAGGAAAATCCTCGGCCAAGGCAAGCTGGGAGGCGATGTTCAAGGATTTCAACAAGCGGCATGGCAAAGGAAAGAAAGGCTACCGCAAGGGTGAGAAGATCGCCATCAAGCTCAATATGAACAATGCAATCACGCATCGCGACACGGTGGAGCTCAATTCGTCGCCGTTCGTCACTCTCGCCCTCGTGCGCTCGCTCGTGGAAGACGGCGGCGTGAGACCGGCCGACATCATAGTCTGCGAACCGAGCCGCGCCATCACCGACAGCATATATCTGAAAGTGACGAGAGAATATCCGGATGTGACGTTTGTCGACAATATCGGAGGCGACGGCCGGCAGAAATGCGAGTATTATCCGGAACGCATCGTCTACTCAGCCGACAACGGCAAAATGGCCCGGGGCATAGCCAAGTGCATTGTCGACGCCGACTATGTGATCAACAGCGCCCTGCTGAAGACCCACAAGGGCCCCGGGGTGACCCTTACCGGCAAGAACTGGTATGGAGCCACCGACATCGCCCTCGAATGGCGCAGGAACGCCCACAACAATATAAGCCAGGACAAACGGCACGGCAAACCGGGCTACAAGACTTTCGTCGATTTCATCTCCCACCCCGACCTCGGAGGGAAGTGTCTGCTGTTTCTGATCGACGGCACCTACGGCTCGCGCGATGTGAACGGAGCGCCGAACCCCAAATGGCGGAAGCCCCCGTTTGCCGATGAATGGGCATGCAGCATCATCGCATCGCAAGACGCCCTGGCGGCCGATGCCGTGGCGATGGACATCATCATCGGCGAATGGCCGGAATTCGGAAGCCTCAACTATTGCGACCAGTATCTGCAGGAGGCAGCATCCATCCCCGACACACCGAGCGGCACAGTCTACAAGGCCGGCGGTGTCGCCCTTACCGAACCCCTCGGACTCATGGAGCACTGGAACAATGCCCGGGAGCGGAAATACAATGCGATCGATCTGGATTACATCAGGATAGAATAATGCCGGTATGAAAAGCGTCATGTCTTGCATCTGCGGTCTGCTGCTATGGCCGCTGACACTGTCGGCCAATACGCCGGCCACTGAGATAATGTATCTTTCCGGCCATGACACCGACGACCCCGTGACGTGGAGATTCCGCTGCTCGGATGGCATGAATTCAGGGAAATGGTCGGAAATAGAAGTGCCTTCTTGCTGGGAGCAGCAGGGGTTCGGAGCATATACCTACGGCCGTTTCTATCTCGACAAGAACGCGCGCCCGAGTTCGGAGACCGGTGAATACCGCCACTCTTTCAGTGTACCCCCGGAGTGGAAAGGGAAGACGGTGAGGATTGTGTTTGAAGGTGTCATGACCGATGCTTCCGTCAGGATCAACGGCAGAAGCGCCGGAAGCACCCACCAGGGCGGATTCACCTCATTCGCCTACGACATCTCCCGTCTGCTCAGATACGGCGGGGAAAACACGCTGGAGGTGATGGTGAATAAAGAATCCGACAACCGCTCGGTCAACGCCGCCGAGAGGCGTGCCGACTGGTGGCTATTCGGCGGCATCTACCGCCCTGTGTATCTCGAGGTGCTTCCCGCCCGCCACATAAGCAAATACATGACCGATGCGAGGGCCGACGGCTCGCTGAGGGTTCGGCTCTCGACAAGCGACCTTCCGCCGGGCTCTGTGCTGACGGCTGAGATCGACGGATGCGCACCCCGTACATGCAGCCTCGGACACGG
>USNC01000369.1 GCA_900555915.1 uncultured Porphyromonadaceae bacterium
CATACGAGATCGCGCAGTGTCTCGTGGGCTCGGAGATGTGTATAAGAGACAGGGTGATGGCCCACTATTATCAGCGCGACGAGGTGAAGGAAGTGGCCGACTTCATAGGCGACTCCCTGGCGCTCGCCCGCAAGGCGGCGGAGACCGACGCGGAGATTATAGTGATGTGCGGTGTCCACTTCATGGGCGAGACCGCCAAGATACTCTGCCCGGACCGCAAGGTGCTCATCCCGGATCCCGAGGCCGGCTGCTCGCTCGCCGACAGCTGCGACCCTGTGGAGTTTGAGAAATTCGTCAGTGAGCATCCCGACCACACCGTGATCAGCTATGTCAACACTTCGGCCGCCGTGAAGGCGCTCACCGATATAGTGGTCACTTCAGGCAACGCCCGTAAGATTGTGGAGGCGCTGCCAGAGGAGGAAAAGATAATATTCGGTCCGGACCATAACCTTGGAGAGTATATAAACAGCGTCACAGGGCGCCATATGCTGCTCTGGAACGGCGCATGCCATGTCCACGACCGATTCTCCCTTCAGGGAATCATAGACCTTAAAAAGGCACATCCCGGCTCCAAGGTGCTCGTGCATCCCGAATGCCGCCGTCCGCTGCAGCTCATCGCCGACAAGGTGGGAAGCACGGCTGCCCTGCTCGACTTCGCCAAGAGCGACGATGCCCAGACCTACATTGTGGTGACCGAGAGCGGCATTCTCTTCGACATGCGCAAGGCTCTTCCCGAAAAGACATTCATTGCCGCTCCTGCCGAGGACGCCGAATGCCAGTGCAACGAATGCGACTACATGAAGATGATAACCCTCAGCAAACTCCGCGACTGCCTGCGCGACGAGGCTCCGGAAATCATCGTCGACTCTGAAATCGCCGCCAGAGCCCTCCGCCCCATCGAGCGGATGCTCGCCATGTCTTGATTCTTATTTCGCCACAATAGGCGAAATAAGAGGTTTATGGGTTTATGAGTTTATAGGGGGAGGAGTCCGGTGAATTATTTATGAAAGAAAAGAAGACAATAACTGAACTTACGCTCTGCAGCGTGGAGGAGTACAGGAAGATTGAGAAGATTCCTTTCAGGATACTTCTCGACAATGTGCGCTCGATGCAGAACGTCGGGAGCATTCTGCGCACTTCCGACGCCTTTCTCGTAGAGGAGGTGATAATGACAGGCATCACCGGCACACCGCCCCACAAGGAGATATCGAAGACTGCCCTCGGTGCGGAGGATTCCGTGGCATGGCGTTATGTGGACAACGCTGTGGAGGAATGCCGCCGCATGCAGGCCGATGGCTGGACGGTCTGTGTCCTTGAGCAGACCCACGACAGCATCGATCTTATGGACTTCACGGCAAAAAAAGATGCCCGCTACCTGCTGGTAGTGGGCAACGAGGTGAAAGGGGTGGACCAGGCTATCGTAGACCTCTCCGACATAGTCCTCGAGATCCCGATGCACGGCGTAAAGCACAGCCTCAACGTAGCCGTCTCCGCCGGCATGGCCATCCTCAAGCTTTCCTCCGAAATATCGCGTGCCATCCCGTAAAAGTCCCTAAAGTCCTTAAAGACCTTAAAGACCCGAAAGTTCCTACCGCATCCACACCCGCCCCGGAGGGGTGTCTCTTCGCCCAACCCAGGGCAAGACAAGGGCCGAAGGCCCGAAGTCGCAGCCCTGGGTATCCTAACCCCAATCATCCCTGTGTCCCGGAGGGCCACCACACCCCAAACAGCAACAGCAGATAAATCACCATTAAACTAACCCCATTTTATTGTCTGTATGGAGGGGCGGCGTCTCGCCGCCCCAAATCGTCAATGTATTTCAAATGCAATCGAGTGACATCAGCCAACAAAATAGCATGTTAAAATCCGGACTCCATAAAGAAAGCGGCTTTGGAAAAAGCCGCTTTCTTTATGGGGTAGTTGTCTTATTTCTTGAGTAGCTGTCGTCCTTTCTCAATCGCTTGCTCGTTGAGCGGGATGAGCTTGTGGTGGCGCTCCGGAAGAGACTTCTTCAGTCCTTTTACGACGTTTTCCATCGGAATCTTGTATTCCATAGCCTCGAGAATGGCACCCATGATGATCATGTTGTATG
>USNC01000370.1 GCA_900555915.1 uncultured Porphyromonadaceae bacterium
AAAATATTCTACAATCAATTTTTTTAACTCTTTTTCGTTGTCAATATATACTGTCAACGTAAAACTGAGAATAATGGGAAAATACAACATAGCGGTAGCCGGCACCGGATACGTCGGCCTTTCACTTGCCACATTGCTCGCCCAGCACAATCATGTGACTGCAGTAGATATCATACCTGAAAAGGTAGAGAAAATCAACAACCGTATCTCTCCCATACAGGATGAGTATATAGAGAAATATCTAAGGGAAAAAGACCTTGACCTTACGGCAACTCTCGACGGCGCCTCCGCCTATAGGGACGCTGACTTCGTGATCATAGCCGCTCCCACCAACTACGACCCGGTCACGAACTTCTTCGACACCCACAACATCGAGGATGTGATAGACCTCGTGCTTTCGGTCAACCCGGATGCAGTGATGGTCATCAAGTCGACAATTCCCGTGGGTTACTGCCGTTCGCTGTATCTCAAATACGCAAGCGAGGGCGCTCCTAAATTCAATCTGATGTTTTTTCCGGAATTTCTGCGCGAATCAAAGGCCCTATACGACAATCTCTATCCCTCGCGCATCATAGCGGGAGTGCCGAAAATCATTGAGGAACCCCGCTTCCGCAAGGAGAATGACGCAATCCTTAAGGTGACGGACCTCAAGATGATGGACGAAGCCGCCCATACGTTTGCCGACCTGCTCGTGGACGGCGCCCTGAAAGAAGATATCCCCGTGCTCTATATGGGCATGAAGGAGGCGGAGGCAGTGAAACTCTTTGCCAACACCTATCTCGCGCTGCGCGTAAGCTACTTCAACGAACTCGACACGTATGCCGAGGTGAAGGGACTCGACTCCAAGGCAATCATAGAAGGTGTCGGACTAGACCCTCGCATCGGCTCCCACTACAACAATCCCTCTTTCGGATATGGCGGATACTGCCTCCCGAAAGACACCAAGCAGCTTCTCGCAAACTATGCGGAGGTTCCGCAGAACATGATGTCGGCCATTGTGGAGTCCAACCGCACACGCAAGGATTTCATCGCCGACCAGGTGCTTCGTCTCACCGGATGGTATGATTACTCCACCGTCAACCACTATGCCGCGCGGCGCGGGGCCGACGCCGCGACTCCCACAGTCGGGGTCTACAGGCTTACGATGAAGTCGAATTCCGACAATTTCCGCCAGTCGAGCATACAGGGAGTGATGAAGCGTATAAAGGCCAAGGGGGCGAATGTCATCATCTATGAGCCGACACTTGAGGACGGATCCACATTTTTCGGAAGCGTCGTGGTCAACGATCTGGAGAAGTTCAAGACAACGTCGCAGGCCATCATAGCCAACCGCTACGACAGCGTGCTCGACGACGTGGCGGAGAAAGTGTATACACGCGACATATTCCGCCGCGACTGACACCCTACGAGTATAGGAAACGCTTGATGGAGCGCTTCGGGGTCTTCTCGAATTCGTGGGGCACCAGCTGTATCTTGGCCAGGCGCTCGTAGGGCGCCACCAGGCCGTTCAGTTCCTTGCGTATCTCGTCCATCTTGCTGTCGAGGTCGGAACTTGTCAGTTCCAGCCTGTCGAGCGCGGGATAGTCAGGATATACAAGACCGATGAGTTTGCCGTCGCGCTCCACCACGAGCGACTCCGCAACGAAGGGCATGTTGTTGAGTTTAGCCTCTATCTCCTCGGGATAGATGTTCTGGCCGCTTGATGACAGGAGCATCGTCTTGTTGCGTCCGCGCAGGAAGAGAGTGCCGTCGGGGGTTCTGGTGCCCATGTCGCCCGTCTTGAGCCAGCCGTCCTTGTCAAGCACGGCCTTTGTAGCCTCCGGATTCCGGTAGTAGCCTTTCATCACGTTGACGCCGCGCACGCAAACCTCGCCCGGGATGTGCTCGGGGTCCTCGCTCATCACCAGCGTCTCCATTATGGGCAGAGTGCGTCCGGTGCTTCCCGGCTGGAAGTCGTGCCAGTCGGTGTAGGAGATGAGCGGTCCGCATTCAGTCATGCCGTAGCCCACGGTGAAGGGGAATTTTATACGGTGGAGGAATTCCTCCACCGTATAAAATTCCCCTTC
>USNC01000371.1 GCA_900555915.1 uncultured Porphyromonadaceae bacterium
TCACTCCAAGCCAGCGACCCCGGGGGAACTGAAATTTTATGAAATGGGGTCTTAATTAATTCATGCAATTATGAAAGTAGGATTACTTGCTGCGATGGATAAGGAAGTGGCGCTTCTCCTTCCGCTGATGGAGAATCTTTCCGAGACCGCTCTTGGTTCGGTGAAGGCATACGCCGGGAAAATCTCCGGTCATGATGTGTGCGTCATGAAGTGTGGTATCGGAAAGGTTAATTCAGCGCTCAACGCCTATCGCATGATAGAGGTTTTCAATCCCGATCTTCTGATAAATTCAGGAGTGGCCGGAGGAGCCGACGCCTCGATGAAGGTGGGAAGTGTGCTTGTGGCGACGGAGGCCGCATATCACGACGTGTGGTGTGGCCCGGGAACGGAGTGGGGGCAGATCGATGGTATGCCGGCGCGTTTCAGCATGTCAGACTGTGTAGTGGAGACATGCAGGAACATCGAAGGCGCTTCCGGTTTCAGATTTGGCCTCATAGCCACAGGCGACCGTTTCATCTCCACTGTGGCCGATCTCGAGCATATAAAGAATGTATATCCCGAAGCGCTGGCCTGCGACATGGAGTCCGCCTCCATAGCTCAGGTATGTCATATGCTCGGCGTGCCTCTGGCTGTGCTCAGGGTGGTGAGCGACACTCCGGGGCAGGCCGACAACATAGCGCAGTATAAAGACTTCTGGAATGAGGCGCCTGCCCGCTCTTTCAGCCTGATCAGTTCATTGCTTAAGGCATTGGATGATTGTAAGAGACTCTGAATATGAAGGTGTAATCTCGCTATGGACTGGATCAGTAGAATAAAGCCGTTGATGCTGCCTGTCTCCATGATTGGCGGCGCTCTGCTCTATCCCTGGATGGGGATGGTGCAGTTTCTTTCTCCCTATCTGATTTTCATGATGCTTTTCATCACATACACGCGTCTTGATTTCCGGCATCTCTCGATCGGCGGGTTCCATATGGTTCTGCTTGCCGTGCAGATGCTTTTGGCGGCGTTTGTGTATCTGTCTGTTTCATGGTTTGACCATACACTGGCGGAAGGGGTGTTCATATGTGTCTTTATCCCGACGGCTACGGCGGCACCGGTGATCTGTGCCATGTTGGGCGGCAGTCTGCCGAGACTTGCGTCTTATTCTCTTCTGTGCAATGTGTTTGTGGCTTTTGCCGGCCCTGTGGTGCTTGCGGTGATCGGAGATTCCGACTATGGATTTATGGAGTCTTTCCTGTTGATTTTCAATAAGGTGATGCCTCTTTTGATTGGCCCGCTCGCCTTGTCGTTTGTGTTGCGCAGGATTTTTCCAAGGTTTCATGATGCGGTGAAGAATCATCAGTCGATCTCTTTCTATATGTGGGCGTTGTCGCTGTTCATAATTGTGGGCGGTTGTGTAAGTTTCATAATAAACAACTACAATCCCGACTACGTATCCCTTATGGTCTGGCTTGCTCTCGGTGCTCTTGCCGTGTGTCTTCTTCAGTTCAAGATCGGACGTATGGTGGGCCGCCGATACGGCGATCCGGTCTCCGGCGGTCAGGGCCTCGGTCAGAAAAATACGGTGCTTGCAGTCTGGATGGCTCTTGCGTATATGAACCCTGTGGCTTCGGTGGCCCCTGCTGCCTATATCGCCTGGCAGAATATTGTCAATTCCTGGCAGATCATGCGTCATGGCCGAGCCGTGAGGTGAATCCACCTCAATGGCCGGTCGTGCCGGATCTGTTGCCTTTGTCTTCTGTCCGGGTGCATGATTTCTGCTTCTTGCCGCAGTTGTCTTTGAGCGCGCATCCGTGGCAGGAGCCGTTGTTTCTGCCTGACCTGGAGAAGAATCTTATGGTGCAGGCTACGCAGACCGCTATCACTGCGAAGACAATCAGATATTGCCATGTGGTGTCCATTCTCTCACTTTATTCTTCGTTGCTTTTTTTCCGGCTTCCTTTTTTTTCCGCAGGCTTCTTTTCATCTACAGTCTGTGTGATTCGGCGGTTGTCCGGATCGCGAAGCACCGAAAGGGTTATCCTGTCTCTTATACACATCTGACGCTGCCGACGATCTTACGCGTG
>USNC01000372.1 GCA_900555915.1 uncultured Porphyromonadaceae bacterium
TACGAGATCGCTCAGTGTCTCGTGGGCTCGGAGATGTGTATAAGAGACAGGCCTCGTCTCAGTGTCGGCATCCGCATGGGCGGCATTCTCCGGCATGGAGGCAAATTCTTCCGCATATTTCCCGATCCACCATATCATGGCAGGAGGCAGATCCGATTGCGACTCTATGGTTCTATCGCCATATCCGAGGAGCGGAACGCCCCGGCTGTCGGCGCTGACCACGGCGTAACCGGCATCTCCCGAAACCACATAGGCACAGGGAGCAGAGGCAGTCTCAACCACAGCCACCAAATCATCGGGGGTGAACTGTCGAAACTCGCCGCAGACTTTTGCAGGCGAGTCAGCCAGCTCAACATACATCCTTGACAATGCCTCAGCCGGAGAAAGCGTTTCAGATGAAGCGATGAATGCCGAGCAAGCAGTCATAAAGCCCGCAAGACAGAGTTTTTTCGGGAAATGGAGTTTTTCTGAATTTTTCATATGGCAGAATTTTATTCAAGTTTCGCTTCGCTCTACTTGAAGGTTTTAGGCTTTAGGTTTTAGGCTTTAGACTATGAGGTTGATTCATTTGCGGCTCATATACGATAGTAGGAGATCCTATACTTCAACCTCCAACATCTAAATGCGGAATTTGCTGAAATCTTGCACCGCCAGGCATGCAAAAAATTCAAGTTTCGCTTCGCTCAACTTGGAGGTGTCAGGCTTTAGACTTTAGGCTATCAACATGAAATCAAACAGGCCTTGTCATCGGTCGAACAAGCGGTCTTTATGGCTCGCCTGCGACGGTATTCCGGGACGCGGCCCGATGAAAGAGTCGGCGAACGAGACGCCATGCGCATTCTCTATGGAAATAGATGTCGCGGCATTGCCAACCTCCAGATTCCGGAATGTGACATTCTCAACGGGAAGAGCCTCAACTCCCTGCACCACAACAGCAGCCTTCGAGACGGAATCGGCATAGAGACCGTCGACATATATGTCGCTGATACGCGTGAACTGATCGTTGCCGGCTCCTTCGCCGGCATAGGAAGCGGTGATGTAGAAAAGGTCTTCCACATCGCCGAAACGACAGTTCCGGATATAGACATTGCTGACAAAACCGCCCCTGTCGGGATTTGACTTGAGATAGAAGCCACGTTTGCAATATCCGGAAGCGGTGCAGTTCTCCATGACCACATTTCGTATGCCGGCAGAGAGTTCGCTTCCGAGTACTACAGCATGCAGGCCCTTGAAACGGCAGTTGCGTATCACGATGTTCTCGCAGGGAGGAGTGGTCAGCGCCCTTCCATCGTGGTCACGTCCGCTTTTTATGGCGATATTGTCGTCACCGTTGTCGAAATCTATGTTTTCAATCAGGATATCGCGAGAGCTTTCCGGGTCGATTCCGTCGTTGTTGATAAGTTTGGCATCGTAACGAAGGCCACTGCACACAATGTTGCTGCTTTGGAGAAGGTGAACGCACCAGAAAGGGGAATTTATGATTTTCACCCCCCTTACATCGACGCCCTCACAGCGGAAGAACTGTATGAGCTGCGGGCGCAGGAAGTCGCCCTCACCGAAGCGGCGGTCTTCCACCGGCACCAGGTCATGGTTCATCTGCCGTGAACGGGTCTGCGCCGGCTTCTGCTTCGGACGCCACGCGGCGAAAGTAGACATGGCGTTGCCGTCGATCGTGCCTTCTCCAGATATTCCGACATTCCTTACCCCGAATGCCCGTATCATTGGGGAATAGTTGTAGCAGTATGTGCCTTCCCATGATGTCTCCACCACTGGATAGAGTTCGGGAGCCGGATCGAAACGCACCACAGCATCCTTCTCAATATTGAGAATCACATTGTCGAGAAGATTTATCGGCCCACGCATGAAGTATTCCCCTGCCGGAAGTGTCACCACTCCCCCTCCGCCCGCCGATGCTTTTCGGATGGCTTTGTCGACGGCCTTCCGGCAATCGGACCTGCCGTCGGGACGGGCACCGAACTTCAGCACGTTCAAGGTGTCAGGCTTCACCCGCGCTCCGGTGATACTGTCTCTTATACACATCTCCGAGCCCACGAGACACTGA
>USNC01000373.1 GCA_900555915.1 uncultured Porphyromonadaceae bacterium
GGCAGCGTCAGATGTGTATAAGAGACAGGGCTTGATCTGTGTGCGGTGGCCCCGCTCTGCTCCACGCGCTGGGGGCAGGGTGCGCCCTACAATCTTTTCTGTCCGGAAATGGATGGAAAAAAGACCTGGGTGGGGTGTGTGGCCACATCCATGGCTCAGATAATGTGCCATTTCAGTTGGCCTGAGAGGGGAGCGGGATGTCATTCCTATTCTTGGAAGGGCAAGGAGATAGCTCTCGATTTTTCCAAACAGGAGTTCCGGTGGGATCTCATGCTTCCCGACTATAAGGGCGGCTATACGCAGGAGCAGGCAGAGGCTGTAGCCCGGCTATGCTATGCCTGCGGCGTCGCTGTCGATATGAACTATGGTCTCGGCGGCAGCGGCGCGGAGGGCGAGGCGCAGGCGGATGCCTTGAGAGATTATTTCGGATATGGAAAGTCGACGACGCTCCTTGACCGGTCGGATTTCTACACTTCTGACTGGGAGCGGCTCATGCATGAGTCGCTGATGGCAGGAGCTCCTGTGGCATACATGGGTTTTGCAGACGGTGGCGGACACGCTTTCCTGCTCGACGGATATGACGGCGAGGGTTTTTTCCATTTCAACTGGGGCTGGACCGGCGACGCCGACGGATATTTCCGCATGTCGTCCATAAATCCCTATGAAGAGTCATGGCCGGGCTATGTCTACGGCTACAACCGCGACCAGAATGCGGTGGTCTTCGCGTTGCCCTCATTTATAGGTGACTCTCCTTTTGTGGTGATGAGCAACCGTGGTTCGCTTCAGGCAAGATGGGACAGTGGGAAGGACGAGGCGGTTTTAAGTGGGAAATTCACATATCTTGGCAGTGCGAAGTCGGAAGTGCGCCTTGGTGTGGGAATTGTGTTTGACGACGGGAATGAGGAGGTGCTTCCGGCATCGGTTTTTGAAATGGAACCAATGGGTGAGATTCCGGAAATATCGTTCAGTCTGCCTGAACTCACGCCCGGAGCATATATGGTCTATCCCGCATATCATGATGGCAACGGATGGCATAGGATTTCGACCTCGCTCGGCAATCCTGACGCCGTGGCGATGGTGGTCAACGATGGTGGTGTCTGTTTTGAACAAAAAAACGTGGATCCCCTGACGCTTGTCTCCATGAAGCAGAATACTCCTTTCTATATGGGCCATCCGTTTGAGGTTGAATTTGAACTGCGCAACGACAACGAATTTGAACACGCAATGGCATATTATGTGGCGATACTAAACGGTGCGGGCGGACTGGCCTGGAATTTCAATCCGGAGGTAACTTGTCTTTTGCCCGGTGAGTCCGCCACTGTGAGATATCAGGAGGTATTGCCTTGGTTCAGCGGTCTTGGAACATACCGGGTGGCTCTTGCCTACAAGGAGGGCGGGGAAATCAGATATATAGGAAGCCCTTCGGATTTCATGATGGAGATAGTGCCGCAGGGATTTTCATTTGAGGGAACAGATGTGACTCTTTCCAAAATCTCGGAGTCAGACCAACAATACAGGTTGGACTATGGTATTCATTGCTTGGAAGGATTCTACTGCTACAGACTGCGTTATGCGGTATTTGACAGTGAGGGAAACATCGTCTTGCGGAAAGCGACTGTCGACCGCGACTTTGTCTGTGACGGCGACACCGGATCATTCAGCCGGAATCTGAAATTCGAAGGTCTTGAAGATGGCTCATACACTATGCGTCTCTATGCCTCGGTTTCAGTTTTTGAAGATGATGTCATCGACGATCCATATCTTCCATTCCTCGGCGAGGTGGATTTCACGGTTGATAATTCCGGAGTCGCGCCTCTTGAACTTCATGATGGCCGACGCCGCATATTCAACCTCCAGGGCATTGAACTGCCTGATTCGTCGGAAATGGCGCCGGGTGTATACGTTATATTGAATGGCTCTCGTTCCGTAAAGTTGAAAGTCGACTGACAAACCTCATAACGACGTCATAACGACGTCATAACGGCCTTCAAGTTTCGCATCTTGAACTTTATATTGATAATCTTGTTATTAAGTTAGCTTATTCAACAATACTGATCT
>USNC01000374.1 GCA_900555915.1 uncultured Porphyromonadaceae bacterium
ATTTTAAATTTTAAATTCTCAAAATAATTCGGGAATTGCGCGCAATTCCCGAATTATTTTGAGAAGACGGATTTTTTTCTTAAATTTGCACTTGCAAGCGCAACGCCTGATTAAAGGGAAGACGCCACGCGCCCCAAGATATAAAAAACAGACATGACTAATATAAGAAAAGAAGACTGGAAGAAAAGCAAACTGACCGGACATCTGGCGGCTCTCGTCACCGTCCTGTGCTGGGGATGCAGTTTCATATCCTCCAAGATTCTGATGGACGGAGCCGGAATGACACCGGTGGAAGTCTTCGTATATCGCTTCGGCATAGCCTATCTCCTCATTCTGTCGTTCACATTCCGGTCGCTGAAATCGCGGTCATGGAAAGACGAGATTCAGTTTGCGCTCTGCGGCCTCTGCTCGGGCACTCTCTATTTCCTTATGGAGAACTACGCCCTTGTGTACACATCCACAGGCAACGTCTCCCTCCTCTCATCCATCTCGCCGATATTCGTGGCCATACTGCTCTCCATAATATATAAGAGCAAGATGCGCAGAGGCGAGATCATTGGTTCCGGCATTGCATTCGCGGGCGTAGCCCTGGTGATCTTCAGCGAGTCGATCAGCAAAGGTCTCGGCATCGAGATCAACCCGCTCGGCGACCTCCTCGCCATATCCTGCGCCCTTTCCTGGGCCATATACTCGATAGCCGTCAAGAAGCTGATACCTTTCTACAATTCTTTCATCATCACCCGAAAACTTTTCTTCTACGGCCTCGCCACCGCCATACCCCTCCTCATCCTACAGCCGGAACCGCTGCACCTGCACGTGCTGCTCGACATGTCGCAGCCGAAATATCTGCTTAATCTCCTCTTTCTTGCCATGATGTGCTCCACCATGGCATACCTCCTCTGGAACGAATCGATGAAAATCATCGGCCCGCTCGACACCAACAACTATATGTATCTCCAGCCCCCGGTCACCATGGTGGCGGGATGCTGGCTGCTCGGAGAGGCGATATATCCGTTCGGATATATCGGATGCGCCCTTGTGCTCGCCGGACTCGTGATCTCTGACAAAATGAAAAAATAACGCCCGCCGCATGGAGACAGACAGACTCAACTACGGATATATGAACCTCGCGATAGACGTGGAGGAAATCCTCGGCAACGATTTCTGGTTTTTCGACCACTTCACCGCCTCCATGGTCATGATGCTCAGGGAGCCGGTGAAACTGACATCGAGCACCTCTATATTCGTGCGGAAGGGAGCCTTCAAGATCCTTATCAATCTCCTACCCTATGAAGCGAAAGGTCCGGCGATAGTCAACATCCGCCACGGCGAGACCATGCAGATAGTGGAGTCGGACTCCGAACTCCAGGCTTCATTCATAGTGCTCTCGAAGCGCTTTGTCGACGACATTTTCCTGCATATCAACGATGTCACCAACATGACGATGATCTATCGGCAACCGGTGGTGACACTTCCGGAAGACCTTGTGGCGAAATTCGACAGTCTTTACGATTCGCTGCGCATTGTCACCGCCGACACCGGCAATCCGCAACTGCTCAAAGCGGTAGAGCACTGCCTGATAGCATTCTACTACAGGTATGCCTACCGATGCTACAACCTTATCGAGGGCGGCGTCGACACAGCCACACGCCTAAGCGACCGGTTCATAAAACTGGTGCAGGAGAAATTCAAGACCGAGCGGTTTCTCGATTTCTACGCCGAGGAACTTGGAGTGACCGCCAAACACCTCTCGCGCACCATAAAGTCGCAGACCGGCTACTCTGCGGCTTCCTGGATAGAGCGGTTTCTGATTCTTGAGGCGAAGATTCTGCTCAAGTCTACCAACCTCACAGTGCAGCAGATCAGCGACAGCCTCAACTTCCCCAGCCAGTCTTTCTTCGGCAAATACTTCAAGAAGCATGTGGGAGCCTCCCCGAAGGTCTACCGCAATTCATGATCATGAGCAGCCGCACACAAACTAAACTCCTGAACTTCAAGTTTCGACAAAGTCGAAACTTGAATAAATTCTAAATTCTAAATTTTAAATTCTAAATT
>USNC01000375.1 GCA_900555915.1 uncultured Porphyromonadaceae bacterium
AAGAGGAGATGGAGGGTGGCTACGAATTCTACATGCAGTGTGCCAAGACGGCGGTCGACGAGGGATTCCCTGAAAGTGCGGCTCACTTCAAAGCCATAGCTTCTGTCGAGAAAATCCACTACGACCGCTTCAACAATTTCCTCGGCATGATCGAGGATGGCACGCTGTTCAAGCGCGACAAGGAAGTGACATGGCGTTGCCTTGTATGCGGCTACGAGTATGTCGGCAAGGAGCCACCGGCAAAATGCCCCGGATGCGATCATCCTTCATGCCACTACATATGCGTGGAAGACGGTTTCGCACCGACAGAGGTATTCTGACATCAATGACACCCCGGACCAAAAAAGCCCGGGGTGTTCTGTGTCTGCTCTTTCCTGAATTGTGAACCAAACCTGCCATGCGGGCGTTTTCGGTTTAAACACACACTCTTAAAACCACTATAGACTATGAGAACACTTTTATTCATGCTTTCTGTGTGTCTTGCCTCAGGTGTATTTGCGCAGGTGGATAATTCAAAAAGCATGGTGGATTCTCTCCACAGCTTGAAATCTGCTTCCACGAAGATTGTATATATCGATGGAAAACCTGAGACTCCGGACAAACGTCAGGCCGACATAGATTCAATAAAGAGGGTCATCAACGCTTTCTATTACGATCAGTTCCGCAATTTTCAGGATCCGGATGCCCCTTATTTCCTTTTCATGAGCAAGGAGGCCGGCGTCTCCATGGGTGTAGGCGGCGGTGTGAGGATGCGTGCGTTCTACGACTGGGGCGGCGCAATGCCCGGCACGGCTTTTTCTCCGATGCTTATTCCGATTCCGGAGAATCCTGCCAACAGGAAGCATTTCGGCACTACGCCTTCCGGAACATATCTTTTCTTCCGGGTCATGGGACATCACAGACTGTTCGGGCATTACCAACTGTACATAGAAAGTGATTTCACCGGTTATGAAGGACGCGATTTCCGTCTGAAAAAGGCATACGCCATGGTGAGGGATTTCACTTTCGGTTATGCTTCCTCCACATTCTCCGACCCTGCGGCTCTTCCTCCTGTGGTCGACGCTGCCGGTGTCAACAACAAGATGTCCGAAACATCTGTGCTCGTCAGATATATGCCGACTTTCAAGGACCGGTGGAGTGTCGGAGTCTCCGTCGAGACGCCGGCTACCGCAATCGGAGCCGATCAGAAGAACACTTCGGCTGTGTCGTCATGGCTGCCTGATTTTGCCGCTTTGGTCCAGTATCAGTGGGCGCAGGGGCAGCATGTGCGTCTGAGCGGTATAGTAAGGACCCTGTCATATAGAGACAACATGGCAGGGCATAACCATAATATCGCAGGCTGGGGCCTTCATCTCAGCAGCGTGGCGCATCCTCACAAGGCTGTCACCACCTATCTCAACCTGAATTATGGAAAGGGTTATGCGAGCATGGGCGGCGACCTCCTTTATGGTGGCGGATATGATCTCGTAGGCGATCCCTCGCGCCCCGGAGTCCTGTATGCGCCCGCCTCGTTAGGTTGGAGCGTCGGCGTGCAGTATAATTTCACCCCGACGCTGTTTGCGACCGTTTCGGCAAGCGAGACTCGCTATCTGCCAAGGCATGACGTGTCGCCCGACGAATATAAATACGGCATGTTCGCATGTGCCAATGTGTTCTGGTATATTACGCCGAGAATCAGTGTGGCCGCCGAACTTGACTGGGGCTACAGGAAGAATTTCTCCGGACTGCACCGCCAGGCACACCGTGCCAACGTGATGGCCGCTTTCAGTTTCTGAGGCATATATGGCCGTATATCGAATACAGAGGCCGCGTCCCCGTGAAGGGCGCGGCCTCTGCTTTGTCTTGCCATGTCAGACACGTGTCATCTGTAGAATTGACGGAATACTGCCACTGTGTCCAGATGGTCAGACACTCCGGCTGTCTCAGCTGCCGAGTGCATGGCCCATATGGCCGCTCCCATGTCCACGCCCCTGATGTCGAGCTGGCCTGTCAGTATGTTGCCCAGTGTCGATCCTGTCTCTTATACACATCTGACGCTGCCGACGATCTTACGCG
>USNC01000376.1 GCA_900555915.1 uncultured Porphyromonadaceae bacterium
GAGATCGCTCAGTGTCTCGTGGGCTCGGAGATGTGTATAAGAGACAGGTGTGGTGGGGAGGACAGTTTGTTTCTCCCTTCCGACAGGTCAAAGATACAATAACGGGAGGGTGTGAAAATGAGTGACATTGAGAGGTGATAAACCTGCTTCGGAATAAGTGATATCTGATGATTTTTCAGTACTTTTATAGCATAAAAGAACTTGAAAATTAATCAGAAAATTATCAGAAAATGAAGAAAATCGTTTGTGAACAGACTGCGGATGCGGCCATCGAAGAATGGCCCGTCCGTCCTTATTCCAAGAGTGAACTGGCGCATGCTTATGCGCCCGAAATCGGAGAGCGTTCCGCCCTCAACCGCCTGTCCCGCTGGATACGATTAAACGAGGCGCTGTCCCGTGCCTTGCGGGAGACCGGTTACCGGCTGACCCAGCAAATTTTTACGACCAAACAGGTGGAACCGATTTTCTTGTACTTGGGAAGGCCGTAGGGAAGTTGGGAATGGAGAGTTGAGAGTTGGGGGATGAACGCTTGCGGGAGTGAAGGGCTTCACTTGCGCAAGTGAGGGCGTACACTCCCGCAAGCGTTGGCATTCGCAGCCGCAAGTATGAGTATCCGTCATCCTGAGCGTAGTCGAAGGATGACGGATGGTTCTCAACTTCCCCAAGGTTTCTGGTCTTTCGCCATGACCCTGCCTTGCGCTTCCGCTATTATCTGTTCTTCGGATTCCCGTTCGTCGTAGCGGCCGCAGGGCTGTCGGACGAAGAGGACGCTGCCTGTCTGGCACAGGTCCTGGTCGCGCACCTTCAGCATGTCGAGCCTTGTATAAGCCCGGTCCTGCTCTTTGATGCGGGAAATGGAGAAGATGAAGTCGGCGAGGTTGGCCCAGTTGGCGCTGCCTGAGATGGTGTACATGTCTATGTCCTCCAGCTCATTCTTTCCGTTCTGCTTTTTCAGGCTGCGCGGATGGGCTACGATGATGACCCATATATGGTTGGTACGGCCCCATGCCTGCAACTGCGTCAGCATGGCCTTGATGGCTTGCGTCTCGGTGTTGTAGCGTCCCGTTTCCACTTCCATAAAGAGGTACGGGTCGATGATGAGATATTTCAACGGTGCCGTGCGGCGCACCATGTCGGCCCGTGCGAGGATGTTGGCGGGAGTGGGGGAGACTTCATGCAGGTCGAGGTGGACCATGTGCTCGTTCAGATAACTGACGATGGGTTGTAACTGCTCCCGGGTATAGTTGGCGGTGTTCACCTTGCCCAGCATCAACTGGACGAGATGCGCCATGTGCTTGTTCTTGTCCGGCACTTCGAAAGAGAGATAACAGACGTAACGCCCGGTTTTGGCCATCAGCCTGCAAGTGAGGTCGTTCAGGAAGTCTGTCTTTCCGCTGTTGGGCTTTCCGGTGCCGATAATCAGGCCTCCCTGGTCGGTGGGGTGAAATACGTGGTCCGTCAGCGGACCGTAGCCTACGTCATACCCGTGGTCGTATTCACCGTTCAAGGCGTCCAGAATCTCATCTGTCCGCTCGCTGACGGTGATGATATCCGAGGTGTGCCCGGGGCGTGCCGCTTCGATAATTTCATGTACCACTTCCACGCCGTAGGCGGCAAGTACGTCGGAGATATCCTTGCAGTCGCCGGGCAGCGTGGTGAGCAGGCAGCGGGCGCCGAAGTAGTCGGTCAGGTGTTTGACGAGTGTCCGTCCGGGCAGGTCGCGGTCTCCGCAGATTACGATGTCCTGCACCTGGTCCAGCCAGGAGTCGAAGGCTTCGAAACTTTTGGGCAGGTCGCTTGCCGCCCCGTTGGGCACGCTGATGACGTAAGGGTATCCGGCTTCATTCAGGGTCAGCACGTCCTTTCCTCCTTCGGTGATAATCAGGCACCGGATGTGTTCTTCGGACACGCGTAGCGGATTGATGCAGTCGATGTGATAGGGCGCACAAGGAGTGGTGGGAGAATCCTGGCTCCAGAACTTGGTGTATCCGGCAGGCTTTCCGTCGTCCGTGCGGCTGGCGGTGGACGGATCGCACGAACGGCTG
>USNC01000377.1 GCA_900555915.1 uncultured Porphyromonadaceae bacterium
ATCTACACGCGTAAGATCGTCGGCAGCGTCAGATGTGTATAAGAGACAGGGTCAGCAGCAACTCAGGGTAGACAAGTTTCTTGTAGACCGGATGACAAAGACCTCGCGCAACCGGATTCAGCAGGCGGCGGAAGCCGGATGCATAATTGTCAACGGCAAGGCTGTCAAATCAAGCTACAAGGTCAAACCTCTCGATGTGGTCAGCATCGTGATGGACAGACCAAGGTATGAGTTTGAGATCATAGCCCAGGACATACCGCTCGACGTGGTGTATGAAGACAGAGACGTGATGGTTGTCAACAAGCCGGCCGGGCTTGTGGTCCACCCCGGCCACGGCAACTATTCCGGCACTCTCGTCAACGCACTTGCCTACTATTTCCGCAACGATGACAATTACGACGTCAATGATCCCAGGCTCGGCCTCGTGCACCGCATAGACAAAGACACCAGCGGACTGCTTGTGATAGCAAAGACTCCTGAGGCAAAGACGGATCTCGGCCAGCAGTTTTTCAACAAGACCACACGCCGCGAATACGTAGCGCTGGTGTGGGGAGACTTTCCGGAACCGAGAGGCACAATCACGGGCAACATAGCGAGAAATCCGAAGAACAAACTTCAGATGGCAGTATTCTCCGATCCGGAGATAGGGAAACATGCAGTGACCCACTATGAGGTGATGGAGCGCTTCGGATATGTGACGGCAGTGAAATGTGTGCTCGAGACCGGGCGCACGCACCAGATCAGAGTCCATATGCTCTCGCAAGGACACCCTCTCTTCAACGACGCGCGCTACGGCGGAGACAGGATACTGAAAGGGACGACTTTCTCAAAATACCGTCAGTTTGTAGAAAACTGTTTCCAGACATGTCCGCGCCAGGCGCTGCATGCAAGGACCTTGGGATTCAGGCATCCCCGGACAGGAGAACAGATGGACTTTGAATGCGACATACCCGACGACATGTCGGCATTGATAGAAAAATGGCGGAACTACCGAGGGAAGGACAACACCGATTAACTATTTCAAAAAGACTACAGACGTGTTAGACAAACTTAAGAAATACGATATAATTCTGGCGAGCAAGTCGCCCCGGCGCAAGGAACTGATGGAGATGCTCGCCATTCCATTCACCATCCACACAAAAGACGGGATAGATGAGACGTATCCCGAGTCATTGCCGGCCATAGAGGTGGCAGAATATCTGTCGCGACTCAAGGGACACGCATATTCCTCTGAGATCAAAAGCAACGAACTGGTCATCACCGCCGACACGGTGGTGATACTTGACAACAAGATTTATGGCAAGCCTGCCGATGAGGAAGCCGCCGTGGCCATGCTGATGGAACTTCAGGGCAGAACGCACACCGTGGCCACGGGAGTGACTGTGGCCACGCGTGATAAACTCGTGAGTTTCACCACATGCACAAAAGTGACCTTCTCTGCGCTCACGGAGGAAGAGGTGGCATGGTACGTGAAGCACTACCGTCCTCTTGACAAGGCCGGAGCCTACGGCATTCAGGAATGGATCGGATGCGCGGCGGTGGCCGGCATAGACGGCAGTTACTACAACGTCATGGGGCTGCCGGTGCACCAGTTGTACAAGACTCTGAAAGAAGAATTTTAGACCCCATTTCATAAAATTTCAGGCATGAAAATAGAAGTGATCGGCCGCGGCAATGTCGGCAGCCAGTTTGCAAGCATCTTCGGAGTCGCCCCCATAGACTCCCGCACGCTTGAAGGACTTTCAGACGATGCCGACCTTTACATAATAGCAGTCAGCGACTCTGCGGTGGAGGAAGTGTCAGGCCGTATGCCGGCGACTGAAGGGACAGTAGTACACACTACGGGGAGCGTTCCGCTCGATGTGTTAAGGAAATCGGGATTCAGACACTACGGAGTCATCTATCCATTCCAGACCATCAGCAAGACAAGACATCTTAAAGCCTCCGACATTCCCTTGCTTGTGGAGGCAAGCGATAAAGCAACCGAAGAGCGGATAGTCTCGACAGCGAGGAAATATGGATTTGAAAAAATCGAACAAGCAG
>USNC01000378.1 GCA_900555915.1 uncultured Porphyromonadaceae bacterium
CGAGATCGCTCAGTGTCTCGTGGGCTCGGAGATGTGTATAAGAGACAGTATCTAACCTATCCTGACCAAGAAAAAAGTTACACACTGTGTAGCCTTTTAAGTTGGTCACACATTCGTCTGATAATGAGATGTGACGATGAGCAGGAACGCCAATATTACATTTCCGAATCATCGAAGCACAATTGGAGCGTGCGCACGTCAGCCTGATGACAATCCGACTATCGGAATCATACTCTGTAAAGACAAAGACGAAACGCTTGTGAAGTACAGTGTATTGAACGAGGCTCGCCAGATATTTGCATCTAAATATAAACTTATATTACCCACTGAGGAAAAACTTATAGAGGCTATTGACAAAAATTTATGAAACCATTCTTATCCATATTATTTTTTGCGATTACAATATCCCTTGCCTCTTCAAGAAATTGATAATATGAATGTTCTTGCCAAATACCTGTGTGTAATCCTCGTTTTGCCTGTGGCCGCGGCCCTTGCATCCTGTTCTGAATCATCGTCGGGGAAACTCGCGGCAGCCTCATCTCTCATCGGTCAGAGGCCGGACAGCGCGTATGTGCTTCTCAGGCAGATAGATTTCAATGATCTTGATGCGGATTCGCTGAAAGCAAGGTATATACTGACAAGGGCAATTGCAAATCTGCGGGTAGGTCGCTCGCTCATCACCGACACGCTTCTGAATGATGCGGCCGCATATTATTATTCGGCCGGCGACACCTCCGGCTGGGCCATAGCTTCCCAGTTGCTGTCGGGATATGACTTCATCAGGGGTGATGCGGATGCGGCTATTGAAAGGTTGAAAGCCATGATACCCCGGATCAAGAACCGGGAACTGCTGTGGGACACGCACATTCATCTTCTGGAACTTGCCATGAACAGCCAGAGATATGGCGAAGCATACGGATATGCCGACTGGCTGCTCAATCATACCGATGTGCCGGAACATAGGCTGAAGTATGCCTCCGTGAAGGGAGCTGCCATGTATATGCAGGGTGAATTTCGGAAGGCACTTGAAATATTCGACGGTATAAAAAGTGAAGGCCTCGACAGGAAGGCCGGGCCGGAGAGCTCATCCGAGTTCTATCTTGAGTATGCCGGGATTCTCGATGGCGCAGGGCGTTCGGCGGAGGCCGTGAGCATGATCGACAGCTTATATGCCCGAAAGGGGGAGTTGTCAGATGTCGAGAAAGTGTGTTATAAAGTTGATAAGGCGCAGTATCTCGCCAATTCAGGAAGGGCAGAGGATGCACGCAGGCTGCTTGAGAGCATCAATCATGAGAATACGCAGTCGGTGTCGGAGGTGTATTCATATATCGGAATGCTGAAAGCTGCCCTGCTGTTCGGACAGACTGGCCGGTTTCCCGGTGAGATGGCACACCGGACCACGAAGACATTGCACCGGAATTTCCAATTGTCGCAGTATGACAGGCAGACGGCATTGGAATCCGTGATAGAACTCAGTGAGGACAAGACCTCGCTCCAGCTCCAGAAGCAGCGCCTGTGGCTTCTCGTCTGCGGAATTATGCTGCTATTGCTTGCCGGCGGAGTTGCGGTATATGTGATACTGAGCAAGCGCAAACAGAGCCTTATGGAAGCCGACGAGCGGATAGAGACGCTTTCCCGGATGGTAAGGGAGGCAGATGATCCGGACCGGACCGACAGGGAGACGTTGCTGAAAAGGATGGTGCTGAAGCAGCTGGGTATATTGAAGACGTTCGCGTCAGTCCCCACACCGCAGAGCGAGGAGGCATTGCGCAAGATCTCGAATGTCGGCTTCACGAGCGAGTCGCCAAATCCTCAGCTGGTAGACTGGAACAGCCTTTTCTCGATGATCGACGAGCTATACGACCGGTTTCATTCAAAGCTCATGGCCAAATTTCCCGGAGTCTTCACCGACAGGGAAATTCAATTGATCTGTCTGCTTAAAGCGGACTTCTCCACCAAGGAGATAAGTTTCCTGACAGGGCAGTCGTCAGCTTCGGTGCTGTCTCTTATACACATCTCCGAGCCCACGAGACACTGAGCG
>USNC01000379.1 GCA_900555915.1 uncultured Porphyromonadaceae bacterium
GAGATCGCTCAGTGTCTCGTGGGCTCGGAGATGTGTATAAGAGACAGCATCTGGTCGAAATCGCCCATCCACACCAGGCCGTTGATCTGCAGCGACATATTACCTTCCGTGAAGGCCGACGGAAAATATACATGATGTCCGCCGCCTGCGAAATCCTGAAGAGCCTGCTCAAGGCCAAAGCGGATGCTGCTGTGGCGAGAAAGATCGGTAGGCTGCCCCAGAGCCATATTGGAGAGAAGCTCTATCAGTTTGTAGCCATAGTTGCCGTCGGCCTCCGGCGAAAGCCCGGGAAAGACGGAGCACTCCCCTATTCCAAACCGTGAGGGGTCATTCTCATCAAACACTTTGATGATGAAAGTCGGTTTCTCCGTCATCACCCCGCGGCTTGTGCCTGCGGGGTTGATAAATCTGAGAATGTATGGAGCGTAGGCAAGTCTCATGGGAACATCGGGAATTGGTCGAAGTCGGGATCTCTCTTCTCGAGAAAAGCATTCTTGCCTTCCTGCGCCTCATCCATGAGATAATACATCAGAGTGGCATCGCCTGCAAACTCCATCATGCCGCGCTGCCCGTCGAGTTCGGCATTGAGAGCACGCTTGATCATGCGTATAGCAAAAGGAGAGCGCTTCATGATGGTGCGGCACCAGTCTACGGTGGTCTGCTCAAGCTTATCGACGGGCACAACACAATTGACCATACCCATCTCAAGCGCCTCCTGAGCGGAATACTGCCGGCACATGAACCATATCTCACGCGCCTTTTTCTGACCGACGCACCGCGCGAGATACGACGAACCGAAACCGGCGTCGAAACTTCCCACCTTAGGTCCGGTCTGTCCGAAGATGGCATTGTCAGAAGCAATCGAAAGGTCGCAGATGACCTGAAGCACATTGCCGCCGCCTATGGAATAACCGTTGACCATGGCAATGACGGGTTTGGGAATGCTTCGTATGGCATGGTGGAGTTCAAGCACGTTGAGACGCGGCACGCCATCCTTATCCACGTATCCGCCCACGCCTTTCACATTCTGATCGCCGCCGCTGCAGAAAGCCTTGTCGCCCGCTCCGGTGAGCACTACTACACGAATATCGTTGCGTTCGCGACATATGCGCATCGCGTCGAGCATCTCGAAATTGGTCTGCGGACGGAAGGCATTATACACTTTCGGCCTGTTGATAGTAATTTTCGCTATCCCTTCGAACTGCTCGAAAAGGATATCCTCATAGGCCTTGATGGGAGTCCAATTAATCATATTATGTAAATTTATGACTTAAGTCTCGCACGCTTGACTTAAGGTTTAGGGTTTTGATTTAGATGTGAAAAGTATCCGTTGAGCACATCGGCGCTGACTTCCGGAGGTGTATGCACCACGAGCAGCCTCGGGAGGTCGGACTCTCCGTCGAGCCAGGCCACAGCCTGCCTGAGTTCTTCCATACAGTGCGCCTCCATCACATCAAATCCGTAGGCCGCCGCTATCCCAGCCACATCAGGGAGATTGCTTACACAGAAATAACGGTCGCGGACCTCTGAGGGAAGAGAAGCAGTGGACTTGACAAACCTGAAAATTCCACCTCCGGAATTATCCATGACTATAATTCTCATCGAGTCCGGCACAGAAGATAGTGTGGAGGCACCGGAATCGTAAAGCCACGACATGTCGCCGGTGAGCAATGTGGTGCGTCCGGAATAAGCCAAAGCGCCGCCTACGGCTGTGGCCGTGCAACCATCTATGCCGGAGACGCCACGGTTGCAGTATTCGGCATGGCAATGATGGGGTATGAGTTGCGAATACCTGACAGCAGTGCCGTTGGAGACGAATAAATTGTCAAGCGTCAGGCTGCGCAGCATGAAGTCGATAGCCTTAAGATCCGACCAGGGCGCCGACGCGACATATGCCTCCGAAGCAGATGCAGCCCTGCAGCGCAGCGCATTCCACTCCGCCGCATAGCCGCAAGACTCCGACGGAGATATTTTTCTGACAGCCGCATACATCTGCCTGAAGAAACATGCAGGATCCACATCAATTATCTCGGT
>USNC01000380.1 GCA_900555915.1 uncultured Porphyromonadaceae bacterium
CAGCGTCAGATGTGTATAAGAGACAGGTCTTCCGGAAGCCTTCAATGTATTTTTGTCGATGACCACTTTGTTGGTGAGCACCATGTCCGCATCTTTGATTCTTTCCATGAGTTGGTCAGGATCCGTGCGGTCATATACTGTAAGGTTGCCCAACTCTTTCAATTTATCCCACGACAGATCTCCCGGATTTGCCGTATAGCCGTCAAGAATAACAATGTTTGTCATAAGAGTTTCGATTGTTAGAAATTCTATGTCATCTGCAAAGGAGCGACAGCCGGTTGGCTTTCCGCTCCCGTTCATATTGAAGAGAGAGGTAATCCATGTGCGCCTCATAAAACCACGACAGTTCCCTGAGGTATTCGGTCAGAGACAGTTCACCACCCTTATATGCTTTCATAAGCATGGAGGTATAGTCAGTGGAGCGGAAGATATCAGACGGTGTCTTCAATGCTTTGTCGAGTGCCATCACTTCCTCATGAAGAGACTTGACCTGCGATTCTATCCGATCAGTAGTGACTGTCACGTTGTATTCAGCCGCAGCCATTGCCGCCTCCGCAGCCTTAACCTTATGGCGCGAAGCGAAGAGTGGAAGTGAAATCCCTAAGCTGGCCCCGTTGAAGTGTGCTCCTTCTTCAAATTCGTGAGAGTATCCGATACTGAATCCGGGAAGGCTCTCGGCTTTTGCTACAGACACATTACTGCCGGCCACATTATATTCCGACATAGCCTGAGCCAGTTCCGGATTTCGTCCGGTTCTTGCCAGGCATTCCTCTATAGACGGCACAGGCGTTATATCCCAGTCTTTGTCGATACTTCCGAGAAGCGCCCTGCAGTCGGCACCGCCGTTGAGTGTCTTCAGATTTCCTACAGAGGTCATAGCTTCAGTCTCCATACCGTTGATGACACTTTCTATCCGGCTTTGCTCTATGGCTATTTTCGAAAGGTCGAGGCGAGAGAGTTCTCCCCCGCGAGATGCTTTGCCGGCAATCACCTGTATAGAATCAGTGGAAGCAAGCACAGAGCGCATCATATCGAGGCGTCGCTCGGCATATAGATATGTCATTATCTCATCAAGAATCTCCATACGCCGTGAATACATCACAGCTTCCGATTCTGTAGAGTTCGCATCTCTCATAGCCTTAGCGAGTTTTCGCCTCGCGCCGTAGGCACCCGGCCAGTCAATGCCGTAACTTATACCAACGCCCCATTTGTCGTCGACACCGGAGGGCGCGACTTTATAATCGGCTTCCAGTTCAGGATCGGGAGCGTTTGCCATGCTGCGTGTTTCCTCGTCTTTCGCATTTCTTGTCAATTCAGCGAGCAATCTATCGCCATTACGACTCAGGATCGCTTCCGCCGCCTCCTGCGGCGTCATGCCGCCTGCAGTGCCGGCAGCTGCCGTCAGTATGGCAGCTATGGTCAGATATCTTATTTTCATCACTTATCTTTTTCTGTCTTGCGGTTCTCTATTTTACGATAGAACACCGGAACAAGGAATATGTTGAGTAATGTCGAGCTTACCAAGCCTCCGAGAATTACGATGGCCATCGGAGACTGTATCTCATTTCCCGGTTCGCCACCCCGAAGCGCAATCGGGACAAGGGCGAGCGCCGATGTCAGCGCAGTCATTATTATAGGCAGCAAGCGGTCGGACGAACCTTTTCGTATACGCTCCATGAGAGGCATTCCCGAATCTTTCAGATTATTGTAGCGTGATATCAGGAGCATGCCGTTGCGGGTGGATATACCCATGAGGGATATGAATCCGATTATGGCCGGGATGTTGAGTTCACCGGTGGTTAGCCTGAGAATAAGGATTCCACCGATAAGGGCGAGCGGCATGTTGACAAGGATTGTCAATGATTCCGCGACATTCTTGAATTCTGAATAAATCAGGAAGAAAATCACAACCAGAGCCAGAAGCGATGTTATGGCCAGCATTCGGGAGGCCGCTTCTTCATTCTCGAACTGTCCGCCGTCTGTCTCTTATACACATCTGACGCTGCCGACGATCTTACGCGTG
>USNC01000381.1 GCA_900555915.1 uncultured Porphyromonadaceae bacterium
TCGTCGGCAGCGTCAGATGTGTATAAGAGACAGAGCCAGAACGGTTCGGCGGCAAACATCAGTGATATCGAAAGAGCGCTCATGGCGCTGAGTATCGTTCTTTTCATCTTTTTTCTATTTAAGTGACTCAGGTTTTACATCCCGGTCTTTGTCATTTCTATAGGCGACGGCCGCTTTCACGAAAGATAGGAAGAGGGGATGGGGATTGAGCACCGTGCTGGAGTATTCCGGATGATACTGGGTGCCTATCATCCATCGCTTGGATGGGACTTCCACCACTTCCACAAGATGCGACTGCGGATTTTCCCCGACGCATCTGAGCCCCGCTTTCTCGAATTCCTCGCGGAACGCGTCGTTGAACTCATATCGGTGTCGGTGGCGCTCGCTGATCTCTGTGGTTCCGTAGGCTTTGGCTGCCAGACTGTCGGCGGTGAGTCTGCAGTCGTAGGCACCCAGGCGCATGGTGCCGCCCATGTCGGAAATATGCTTCTGCTCCTCCATCATGTCGATCACGTTGTGGGTGGTGGTCGGCGACATTTCGGTGCTGTTGGCGTCGCTGTAGCCCAGCACATCGCGCGCATACTCTATCACCATGCACTGCATTCCCAGACAGATTCCGAACACCGGCACATCCTTCTCCCTGCACCATTTCAGGGCGACGAACTTACCTTCAATACCGCGGTTGCCAAATCCGGGCGCTATTATCACGCCGTCGAGTCCTGCGAGCTGCCTGTCGGCATTTTCCGCGGTAAGCCGTTCGCTGTGTATGTATTCAAGCCGGAGGCGGCGGTCGTTGTAGGTCGCGGCGTGAAACAGGGCCTCGCTAATCGACTTGTAGGCGTCCTGGAGTTCCACGTATTTCCCCACGAGGCCGATGGCGACCTCCTCCTGCGCATTGTGGATCTTGTCGACGAAGTCGAGCCATGGTTTCATATGCGGCTCGCCATTGGGCTGCATCCCCATCTTCCGGATCACAATGTCGTCGATGTGCTGCGCATGGAGCATGAGCGGCACCTCGTATATGCTGGGGCAGTCGAGCGACTGGATCACAGCCTCCTGAGCCACGTTGCAGAACCTCGCTATCTTGTTTCGCATATCGGCCGGGATGTCATGTTCGGTGCGCAGCACGAGTATGTCGGGCTGTATGCCGAGTTGCTGAAGCTGCTTCACCGAGTGCTGGGTCGGTTTTGTCTTGAGTTCCTTGGCAGCGTTGAGAAACGGCACATACGTCAGGTGGATGCAGAGAGCATTCTCGCCGAGTTCCCAGCAGAGTTGCCTTACGGCTTCGAGAAAAGGGAGCGACTCTATGTCGCCTACGGTGCCTCCTATTTCCGTAATCACGAAATCGTAGCGTCCGGTCTCGCCGAGAAGTTTCACATTTCGTTTTATCTCGTCGGTGATATGGGGGATGATCTGCACAGTTTTCCCGAGGTAATCACCCCGGCGTTCTTTCTCTATCACATTTTTGTAGACACGGCCGGTTGTGATGTTGTTGGCGTGGGAAGTCGGCACGTTGGTGAAGCGTTCGTAGTGTCCGAGATCGAGATCCGCCTCGTAGCCGTCGCTGGTCACGTAGCATTCTCCATGTTCGTAGGGGTTGAGAGTGCCGGGATCGATGTTGATGTAGGGATCGAATTTCTGGTTGGTGACGCGATAGCCGTGAGCGTTGAGCAGACAGGCGAGAGATGAGGAGATGATGCCTTTTCCAAGCGATGACACCACGCCTCCGGTTACAAAAATGTATTTTGTCTCCATGCTGTAAAAATGGTTTCTCAAGTTCCGCAATTCTCGCTTTGTGTTAATGATCCTGCGGAACTTGAATTATTTTATCAGCACGCAAAATTACAATATTTTTCCCACTTATCCAAATAAAAATTAGGGTGTGTCATAATTTCGCATGGCATGTGATATCGACCTGTCACAAGGCGTCCCTACCTCCGGGATTTACTGCATTGCCGGGCAATCCATGGATGGCTTATTATCTGTCTCTTATACACATCTGACGCTGCCGACGATCT
>USNC01000382.1 GCA_900555915.1 uncultured Porphyromonadaceae bacterium
GGGCTCGGAGATGTGTATAAGAGACAGTTTCCCCGACAACTACCATGCAGAAACTTTCGTCAACGTGACCCTCTTCTCGGCCGACGAGAACGATGCTCCCGACGCGCTGGCCGGCATAGCCGCATCCGCGGCGCTCGCATGCAGCGACATCCCCTTCAACGGCCCGATATCTGAAGTGCGCGTGGCCCGCGTCGACGGCGAATGGGTGATCAACCCCACCTTCGCGCAGATCGAGAAAGCAGACATCGAACTGATGGTAGGCGCCACCTACGACAACATCATGATGGTGGAAGGCGAGATGGACGAGGTGAGCGAGGCTGAACTTCTCGAAGCCCTGAAAGTGGCCCACGAGGAAATCAAGAAGCATTGCACCGCCCAGATCGAACTGATGAAAGAGGCAGGCAAGGAGACAAAACGCGAATACTGCCATGAAGTGAACGACGACGCCCTCCGCCAGGACGTTCACGACAAGTGCTACGACAAGGCATACGCGATAGCCAGGACCGGCAGCGCCGACAAGCAGTGGCGCAACGAATCGTTTACGGCTATCCGCGACGAATATATCGAATCGCTGCCCGAGATGACGGAAGAGCAGCTCGAGCAGTACAGCGAGGCGCAGCGCATCGAGATGGTGAAGCGCTACTACCACGACGTTGAGAAAGAGGCCATGCGCCGCTGCGTGCTCGACGAGGGTATCCGCCTCGACGGCCGCCAGACCACCGAGATCCGCCCGATCTGGATCGAGACCGACTACGTGCCGGGACCTCACGGATCGGCAGTGTTCACACGTGGCGAGACCCAGGCACTCGTGACAGCCACACTCGGCACCACACTCGACGAGAAGATTGTAGACGACGTGCTCAACCAGACCAAGGAACGCTTCCTGCTCCACTACAACTTCCCCCCGTTCTCCACAGGCGAAGCCCGCCCGCAGCGCGGAGTTGGCCGCAGGGAAATCGGCCACGGCAACCTCGCACACCGCGCCCTGAAGCGCATGTTCCCCGAAGGTTTCCCCTACACCTGCCGCATCGTCAGCGACATTCTTGAATCCAACGGAAGTTCATCGATGGCCACAGTCTGCGGCGGCACACTCGCGCTGCTCGACGCCGGCGTGAAGATGAAGCGCCCCGTAGCCGGCGTGGCGATGGGTCTTATCTCCGATCCGGGTGCCACCAAATATGCTGTGCTCTCCGACATCCTCGGCGATGAGGACCACCTCGGCGACATGGACTTCAAGGTGACAGGCACAGAGAAAGGTATCACAGCCACACAGATGGACATCAAGTGCGACGGCCTCAGCTACGAGATTCTGGCAAAGGCACTCGAGCAGGCGCGCCAGGGCCGCATCCACATCCTCGGCAAAATCGCAGAGGCTATACCTGAAGCACGCGAAGACTACAAGCCGCACGTGCCGCGTCTGATCACAATCGAGATTCCGAAGGAGATGATCGGTGCTGTCATCGGCCCGCAGGGCAAGGTGATCCAGGGCATCCAGGAAGAGACCGGAGCCACCATCTCGATCGACGAAGACGAAGAAAAGGGAATCGGCAAGGTGGAGATCGCCTCAAAAGACAAGGCAAGCATCGACGCCGCCCTCGCCAAGATCCGCGCCATCGTGGCCATGCCTGAGGAAGGCGAGACCTACGAAGGCAAGGTTCGTTCGATCCTCGACTTCGGCGCGTTCGTAGAGTTCATGCCCGGCCGCGACGGTCTGCTCCACATCAGCGAGATAGCATGGGAGCGCCTTGAGAACATGGAGGCGTCCGGCCTTAAGGAAGGCGACATGGTGAAGGTGAAACTGATGGAAATCGACAAGAAGACCGGCAAATACCGCCTTTCGATGCGCGCTCTCACAGAGAAGCCGGAAGGCTACGTGGAGCGTGAGGCACGCCCCAGAGGCGAACGTCCGCGCCGTGACGGCGACCGTCCGCGTCGCGACGGCGACCGCGGCCCGCGCCGCGAAGGTGGCGACCGCGGCCCCAGAGGTCCGCGCGGCCCGCGTCATGAATGAGAC
>USNC01000383.1 GCA_900555915.1 uncultured Porphyromonadaceae bacterium
GGCGTATTCAGCCGCCTTGTCAAGATCGGCCTGATTGCGCTGGACGCTTTGGTTGAGACCCGCCTTGGTGAGATACACCTTCGAGAGAAGCGCTTCGGCACAGTAATAGTCGAGACGTCCTTTCTTATTCTCTCTCGGAAGCAGTTTCATCGCCTCCTCAAGAGTCATGACGATATATTCGTAGACATCCTCGCGTTTCACCTTGTACTTGTCGTTGTAGGTGCCACCCGAGATCTCGGCTGCGTTGTCGTGCACGATAGGGACTTCGCCGAATGCGCGCACCAGATAGAAATAGGCCATCGCCTTCCATGCGAGGCACTCCCCCTTGCAGGTGTTCTTGGCCTCTTCCGACGGACCCTCCGAGTTGATGAGGTTGCGATAGACAGTGTTGGCATGTCCGATCTCAGCCCAGAGCGAATAGCTCATGGCCACGAGATCCGAATCAGTGCCGTTGACCGAAAGTTCAAGATAGGGCGACGACCCCATGTAGTAATTGCCCGACATCACTTCTCCCATTTTGATAAAACCTCTGATGAAGTCATACCAGGGAGAGTTGTAGAGATAGTTCACACCCATGAAGCACTGGTCGTCGGTGGTGTAGAACGTGTCGACATTGTAGCTGTCCTCCGCCGGACGGTCGAGGAAATCGTTGCAGGAAGTGGATCCCATCCCCATTGCACCGGCAAGAACAATATATTTGATTGATTTCGTTAATTTCATGTTACTCTGAATTTGAAAGGTCAGAAAGTTACGTTAAGACCGAATGAATAAGTCGCCGGCGAAGGATAGCGGCCATAGTCAAGACCATACACCAGACCCGAGCTGTCCTGAGTCGAGGCTCCCACTTCCGGGTCGTATCCCTTGTATTTGGTCCAGGTATATATATTCTGTAGATTCACATAGAAGCGCACATTCTCAAGGTGGAGCGCTTTGAGCCATTTCTTCTCAAGCGTGTAGCCGAGAGTGATGTTTTTCAGGCGGATATAGCTTCCGTCCTCTATATAGCGGTCGGAGATACGGTCGTTGTCGGCAGGATCGTTGAGATGTGCAGCCGGAATCTTCGCGCCGGGATTCGCCACCATGATGTTGGTCACGTCATCCTTCCAGCTCTGACCGTCGGGATATACCTTGTTCGGATCGCATGGCACGAGAATGGCGCGGTCGCCGACGCTGTTGAGCTGGTTGGTCCAGGTCGACTTCATGTTGGTGAGGTTGATGCTCAGATAGTTCATCACATCGTTGCCGTATGAGCCGTTGAAGAAGATGTTAAGGTCGAAGTTTTTCCAGCGGAACGTATTGTTGAAACCGAAAGTGAAGTCAGGCATCGGATTGCCGATCACAGTTCGGTCATGCTCGTCGATAATGCCGTCGGGCACTCCATCAGGGCCGCTTATGTCCTTGTATTTGACGTCGCCCACCCACACGGTGTTGCCTTTGTTGAAAACGCCGTCGGAGGGGAACTGCGATGTTTTGGGAGAAGTCAGAAGGTCCTCGTAGTTCTGATAGACGCCGTCGGTGACATAGCCATAGAAATTATAGAGAGGCTGACCGATCTCTGACACCGACACCACGTCGTTCCACTGTCCGTAGCCCGCGAGATTCGCGTTCTGGGTTCCGGAGAGCGCCACGAGTTTGTTTTTGTTGAAAGAAATCTGGAAAGAAGTCTCCCACTCGAAATCGCCTACGAAAGGAAGGGCGCGAATCTCAAGTTCAAGACCCTTGTTCTGAATTTCTCCGTAGTTGCCTTTCGGAGCGGCAAGGGCTGACGAGCCGTTGCCCTGCGTACCCATATAGGAAGGGAGCTGGAGGCTCATGAGCATGTCTTTAGAAGTCTTGATGTAGGCATCCGCCGTGAAGTTGATACGGTTGTTGAGGAATGAGAGGTCCAGACCGAGGTTCCACTGCTCCTGGGTCTCCCACTTCACGCCGGGATTGGCGATATTTGCCGGGCGGTAGCCCTGGCCGAGCGCGCTCGGCATTCGGGTGATGGCGGAGCCCCAGGCGTAGCC
>USNC01000384.1 GCA_900555915.1 uncultured Porphyromonadaceae bacterium
TCATGATACATCATGATACATCATGATAAATCATGATGCTTATTTATTTTATAAATACTGAAGAATATGGCTGAATCAAATTTCATAGATTATGTGAAGATACTTTGCCGGAGCGGCAAAGGGGGCGCCGGAAGCCGCCATTACCACCGCGCCAAATACATACCGAAAGGCGGCCCCGACGGGGGCGACGGGGGCCGCGGCGGACATATCATACTCCGAGGCAACCGCCACAAGTGGACGCTTCTCGACCTCCGCTACCAGCGGCATATATTCGCAACCGACGGACAGAGCGGCGGCGAGAACCGCTCGTCGGGAAAAGATGGCGAGGACAGGGTCATAGAGGTGCCCGTCGGCACCACTGTGTTTGACGCCGAGACGGGTCAATATCTGTGTGAGATCACACGCGACGGAGAGGAGATCAAGCTCCTGCGCGGAGGCAAAGGAGGACGCGGCAACGTGCATTTCGCCACCGCCACCAACCGCGCGCCGCGCTATGCTCAGCCGGGGCAGCCCGCGATAGAGAAGGAGGTGGTGCTTGAGTTGAAACTTCTGGGCGACGTGGGTCTGGTAGGATTCCCCAACGCCGGGAAATCAACCCTGCTGTCGTCGATATCGGCCGCCAAGCCCAAGATCGCCGACTATCCTTTCACTACCATGGAGCCGAGTCTCGGGATTGTGAGTTACCGCGACGGCCGGAGTTTTGTGATGGCGGATATCCCGGGCATCATCGAGGGCGCCAGCGAGGGCAAGGGCCTCGGGCTGCGGTTTCTGCGCCACATAGAGCGCAACGCCGTGCTTCTTTTCATGATTCCGGCCGACAGCGCCGACATAAGAAAAGACTATGAGATACTGCTCAATGAGTTGAGGCAGTTCAACCCCGAACTCATGGACAAGAGCCGAGTGCTCGCCATCTCGAAGAGCGATATGCTCGACGATGAACTCCGCGAGGCATTGCAGGAGGAACTGCCAGAAGGTGTGCCGGCGGTGTTTATCTCGGCAGTCACGGGGCAGGGGCTTTCCGAATTGAAAGACCTTCTATGGAGGGAGATCAATTCTGAGGAGAATCTGGCAGTCTCGACCATCACACACCGCAATCTTGACCGCCGCCACCGCGTGGAGGAAGAGGATGCTTTCATATTCCAGCAGGACGACGAGGACGACGAGGACTGGATGCCGGAGACCGACGAGGAATGGGCCGATGAGTTCTGGGACGAGGAGCAGTCGCTGAGCGGCGATTCCGACGGAAAGAATGTATGGCGCGGAGCGAAGAAAGGCACCGGGAAATGAGTCTTCTGCAACTTGACATAGAGGGAATCCTAAAAAAGAGGATACCGGCGGAGAAGGAACGGTATATCCCCAACTTCCTATACCGGATACTGGCGCGACTTATCCACCAGGAGGAACTCAACGAACTGCTGCGCGTGGGGCATCCATCCACGGGCAGCGAGTTCGCGCACAAAGTGCTACGGCATCTCGGCATTACGGTGGAGATAGAGGGAGAGGAAAACCTTCCCGCGAGTGGAGAACGGGCCGTCTTCGCCTGCAACCATCCTTTGGGAGGACTTGACGGAATCGCGCTCATCGACGTGCTGGGCAGCCATTACGGCGACGAGAATATTCGCTTTATGGTCAACGACCTGCTTATGAACGTGGAGCCGATCAGCAACGTCTTCATCCCGATCAACAAATACGGCGGACAGTCGTATGAAAAGATAGAGAACATCAACCGCGAATATGCCTCCGACCGCCAGATGGTGGTATTCCCGGCGGGCCTTGTGTCGCGCCTTCACGATGATGGCAATGTGGCGGACCTGACATGGCAGAAATCCTTTGTGGTCAAAGCATTTGTGTATAACCGCGACATTGTGCCGGTGAGGTTTGTCGCTCTCAACCGGAAGCGCTTTTACCGCTTGGCGCGGTTGCGCAAGAAACTTGGCATAAAGGTAAATCTGGAGCAGGCCACACTCTGTCTCTTATACACATCTGACGCTGCCGACGATCTTAC
>USNC01000385.1 GCA_900555915.1 uncultured Porphyromonadaceae bacterium
TACGAGATCGCTCAGTGTCTCGTGGGCTCGGAGATGTGTATAAGAGACAGCACGATCACCATCCATCCGCCCATCGAACCGGGAGAGAACGGCTTCAACACCAAGTTGCTTATGAAGCAATGCCGCGAGGCCATAGAATCGGCGCTTCCCGAAGAAGACAAAGGGATCTCCACCGAACAAAGAAAACCAAAACCTTGACAAATATGCTACAGTATATCACCGACAATAAAAGCCGCCGCAGCGTGGAAGAGCAGATCAGCGAAGTGCTCGGGGCCGGATGCGGCTGGATCGAGATAGATACCGACGGACTTACGGACGACCGCATCAAGGAGATTGTGGTCAACATCATGCCTGAATGTCTGAAACACGAGACTTTTCTGATACTTCGCGACAAGGTGCAGCTGGCCAAGGAAATCAATGTAGGCGGCGTGGTCCTCAGCCAGGGAAGCGAGTTTCCCTCCCATGCCCGCGCGAGTCTCGGCGCAGCGGCAGTGATAGGCGTGGAAGTCACCACTGCCGACCAGATCGCGGCTCTGAAAGGTCTCGATGTGGACTACGTGATGCTGACATTTTCTTCGGCGGCCGCCAATCTGGACACCATAAGGGAACTCTGCTCCTATATGGAAGCGGCGGAGATGGAACTCCCGAGGGTGGCATGCGGCAATGTGACATGCGACGACATTCCCGCGCTGATGGAAGCAGGCTGCAACGGAGTGGCCATGTCCGGCGCACTGTCCGAAGCCTCCGACATGAAAGCGGAAACCATAAGAGCCATATCATTGTTGAAAAAGAAAGAGGGATGACACCGCTTCGCCTTGAACAGGCAAGCGCCAGCATAAAAACACATAAACCTCGACTCCTGCAAAGCGGGAGTTGACTCAATCAAATCATACTATGATCACACTACCAAAACTCCCCTACTCACCCGACTCGCTGACGCCATATATATCGGAGCGAACAGTGGGCATTCACTTCGGCAAACACACGAAGGCCTATTTCGACACGACCAACGATCTCATCCGCGACACCGAGTATGAAGACATGGAACTCGACGAGATAGTGAGAAAAAGCGACGGCATACTCTTCAACAATGCCTCCCAGGCATGGAACCATATCTTCTATTTCTTCACGTTCAATGCCGACGGCACACACTGCCCCGAAGGAACCCTGCTGAAGAAAATAGAAGAGACATTCGAGACGGCAGACAATCTCAAGGAAACCATGAAAGAGGCCGGCAAGACACTCTTCGGATCCGGCTGGGTATGGCTTTCGGCCGACGCCGACGGCAAACTGCTCATCACCCAGGGCAGGAACGCCGAGTCTCCACTCAAGGACGGCCTGTATCCGCTTCTCTGCATCGACGTGTGGGAACACGCCTACTATCTCGACTATGAAAACCGTCGCGTAGACTATATCGACAACCAGTGGGAAATCATCGACTGGAAAATCGTGGGCCAGAGATACGACGACATCTTCGAGGATCTCGATCCCGAGTAAGATATTTTTGGCTCGATATTTGTTATAATAAGGGAGAGTATTGCGACGCATCTCGCAATACCCCCTTTTATTTATATAAAAATCAAGCAAATGACAGAGATTTCAGATATCATCGTATCAGCAATTCAAGACAAGAAAGGCCACAGCATAAAGGTGCTCGACCTCTCGGAGGTGGATGGAGCTCCGTGCCGACAGTTTGTGGTGTGCACAGGCAACTCCACCACTCAGGTGAGCGCGATCGCCGACAACGTGAGGGAAGAACTGCGGAAACAGACCGGCGAAAAGCCGCTCAACTACGACGGCTACCGCAACAGCCAATGGATAGTGGTAGACTACGGCGACGTGATGGTGCACGTGTTTCTGCCCGACTCCCGCTCCTTCTACAGGCTTGAGCAGCTCTGGAGCGACGCTCCCAGCATCGACATTCCCGACAATGACGGGATCTGACATCCCGCCTGCACAACCTGTCTCTTATACACATCTGACGCTGCCGACGATCTTACGCG
>USNC01000386.1 GCA_900555915.1 uncultured Porphyromonadaceae bacterium
GGCTCGGAGATGTGTATAAGAGACAGGATGATGGGCGATCTATATGATGTAATCTTCATGGACAATGCCTTCGCATTGAAAAATCTTCTCTCCAACTCGATGACTAATATGTCGGTCTTCATCAAGAATCAACTTCTTCCTAATCTTACGGGAATAATCTCTATACTGCGTCGGATGATGAAGGAAATGCCGGTTTCGGAGATTGATCCTTCTGTCGGTCAGTGGGTCGATTATGACATGGTCATGAGATGGCTGGATTTTCAGCAGTCAAGATCGGAGAAATACACTTTATGGGTGAAGTTTGCACGATATGATGAGCTGAGCAAGGGTTCCCGTCTCGGTTTCACGGATGTGCGTTCACGAGTGCAGCTCCCTATCATAAACGGGTTGATAATGATGCTCGTGTCTGCAGGTTTTCTTGACATGGCCTATTCGGAATCCGGCGGCTCTGACGTAGTGAGGTATTTGCGCCTCAGCAATGCGGGGCTATGGGCCACCGGGCGGATTGACAGATTGGGCACAGGTGGGCAGAAGTCCAACGAGGGGATGGTCTTCGACTCCAGGACGCTGATGGTCACAGTAAAGAATCCCGAAGCATCCAATGTCGTCTTGCTTGCCGATCTTACTGAGAAAGTCGCGCCCAACAGGTATAGGATCACGGAAGCATCCCTGCTTCGCGGATGCCGCCGGGAAAGCGATCTGAGGCAGAGGATAAAACTTGTGAAAGATTATATCCTTGAGGAATCCGACTCCGCGTCCCTCGCCTTGATCGAATCCCGTCTGCTGCAGAATGTGAACAAGGTGCGTCCTGATGATATGGAAGATTTTGTTCTTGTGACGATAGACCCCGACGACAGGGATCTTCAGAAGTTTATTTCCACGGATGAGGAGATAAAGAGACGTTCCTTCCGTGTGGAAGGCTGGAAATTGCTCGTGTATAGATGTTACTATAGCAACTTTGTGGAAAGACTCCGCAATGCCGGGTATCTCATGGAGGAATGAGTCCTCGCGGTTTCAGCATGCAGGAAAGTTCCGGCTTTATCTATGCGAGATCTGGCGAGAGGGATGTCGCTATGAGCGCTGACAGACCTCCTGCGATGATTCCCGGCACTGCGTGGACTGCGACGGATATGATGAATACCGATATTGACATGCATGCCGCGCACATGCACAGTTTGCCGGTTGGTTTCACCTCAAATGTGGACTGGATTGTGGATATGTAGCCGGAGATTCGCGTGCTCAGGTTGTTTGCCCTGCCGTCTGTGAGCGTTTGTGTAGTCTTCATTTCTCGTTGGGTTATGGGTTTTGTTTATGTTGCAAATTTAAGGGAAATCGCTGCCTGTAAGTTGCAGTGTGTTGTTAAATAGTGTTAATCGTGCGGGGTGTCGCTTGGACGATTGGCGGGAGGTGGAAAGACTGGGTTGCAGTCCGTTTTGATTTTTCGGAAAAAAGTATTACTTTTGCAATAAAACTGGCTGTCGCGGCTTGCCCGGCTGTTTTTGAAGGTCTCGTTATAGATTTTAAGCATCTGATGGATAAGAATAAAGAAAATGCCACGATCACAATAGGAGTTGATCTTGGTGGCACCAACACTGTGTTCGCGCTTGTCGATCCCGACGGCAATATTATAGATAAGTCATCATTCCCTACATTTATGCCTTCCGCCGAAGCGTGGGCGGATAAACTCGCTTCCGGTGTGCGGGAGATGATATCGGAGTGCGCGGAAGGTGCATGTATAATTGGGATGGGTATTGGCGCGCCGTGTGCCAACGCCTCCTCAGGCTGCATTGAGGGCGCTGCGAATCTCCCCTGGCCTACTCCTATACCTATTGTGGAGATGATGCGGGAGAGACTCGGCCTTCCGGTGCGCATCAACAACGACGCAAACACTGCCGCGATCGGTGAGATGGCGTATGGCGAGGCCCGCGGGCTCGACAATTTCATGGTAATCACCCTCGGCACTGGCGTAGGCGGAGGAGTGGTCTGCAACGGACATCTCCTC